>DAHUYT010000016.1:0-28968 GCA_027315065.1 Nitrososphaerota archaeon
AAAGAACAAGTCACCATGCCAAAGATCCGCCCATTTCAGGACGAGAAGGTTGACAGGAACCAGATAAGGAGAATAGTTCTCTGCCTTAAGCACCTTCCATTAAAATCAGTCCTGATGTTGATGAAGGATACCATGGCAAGGCCTGCGGAGCTGGTAGGCTTGAGAATCTCGGATCTCAACCTAATCTACGACCCTCCATACCTGAACATACCGGCAGAAAGGGCAAAGAACGATCTTCCGCGCGAGCTCTTCTTCACACCAGAGACCAAGGAGCTTTTGCTGGCACACATCAAAAGAAAGAACAAGACAGCGTCGGACTATCTGTTCTTGCAGGATGCTGATTCTCTTGACGAGATGGAACTGCAGCGGAGAATAGGTAACACCACAAATGTATTCTCACAAATCTTTCGGAGAATGCTTTTCAAGCCAGAGTTTGAGGACCTCAGGGAGACTGTAAGCCAGCGCGGCGCGGTCACAAGATACAAGATCCATCCGTACTCTTTCAAAAAGTTTGCCTTTACGACAATGGCAGACACCTTGGGCGAGATAGCGACACGGGCAATAAAGGGAGACAGAAAATACGTCTTTACCTACTACAGAAAGAGCAGGGAGGAAAGGGCTGCAGACTATAGAAAGGTCATGCCAAAGCTTGTCATCTTTGCACCAGACGAGATCTCAAAATCAAAGGAGGAGATGGAGGCAAAGATTAGGACAATGGATGCAGAAGATCTGGCAAGGCTGCAAGAGTTTCTTGGAAACTGCAAGAACCAAGCCAGAGAGTAGTCCTGCCAGACGAGGTCGAAGACTTTCTTGAGAAGGGTTACAGGTTTGTCGGCAACCTTCCAAACGGAAAGGTAGTCGTTGAACGATTTAGTACGGCAAAAAATCTCTTCTAAAAGACTATAAGTAAGTGCTTTAGAGTTTTTTCATGCCAGAATTCATTTGCCCTGACTGTGGACAGAAATTGTTCCATGAAAACGAGACAACGCTAACTGTGGAAAAACAGGTTCATACAAAATTCTGCTCCGCTAAAAAAAAACACTAGCACTTTTACAGTATGTAATGATGCAATAAACACATATGGATGATTTTGTTCTTTTAATTTCTTCTTTTATGTGAAATGACAGACATTTACAATTCAGAACAATAACTGGCAACACAAGTCTGAGATTTTAAAAAGATTCAAAAATGAGGGAGGCGAGTTTCCTTCAGGATAACTGAAGGTAATGTATGTGATACCGCGAAGTTTGAACCGCTTGTAAAAGAGGTGTGGATACTATTGTACGTCTGGAATGCAGCCAAAAACATTTCTGATACTGATGACTGTTCATGAAACAGGAAATAAATTTCAGAATTGAAAATAATGCCTCCACTTTAAATAAACAGCCTGTTATTTTGATATCGTGAAAATAAAACAGATTTTAGTTCCACTTGATGGCTCTGAAAACTCACTCAAATCCTTGAGGTACGCAATAGACATGGCAAGTCAATGTGGTGCATCAGTTATTGGTCTGCACGTAGTTACTGATATGAGCGCCTTTACTGCAGTACACCCAATAGTAATAAGTGAAAGCAAGTGGCCTGTGTACGTAAAAGATCTAATGAATGATGCTCGAAAGATCACTGCGAAGAATGAAGTGTCTTATGAAGAGATTGTTATAGGTGGAAAGGCTGCAGGATATGACATTGTTACTTTTGCAGATAGCAATAGTAACAAAATAGATTTGATAGTGATGGGACGCAGGGGATTAAGCTTTCCAAGGGAGATAATCCCTGGAAGTACAGCAAATTTCGTGATACACAAATCAAAGGCGCCTGTTCTGCTAGTAAGATAAGTAGAAAATGCCGATCTTGGATATGGTGAATAATTTACTCAAATACCAAATTTACCAAACTAATAACCATTGTGAGTAAACATCTAGAAATCCATAAACCCTGATTGTACTTGCTAGTTCCATGATGTTTTCTCCAGTGATTTTTAATTGGCATATTATCAGTCTTGAAATTCTAAGACCAATTTAATAATGAACTTTGCATTCTTTTTTGTATGGAAATAGGTAAGCTTTCAAGGATACTAGTAGCAATAGACGGTTCTGAAAATTCCATGGACGCAGCTGACTATGGAATTTCTTTGGCAAAAGCAGATAATGCCGAACTTATCGTCATCAATATCATTCATACGCCAGCATCGGCCTTGACATTTTACGGAGAGTCTTCGTTTATACAATTTATCAAAAAGAGCAAAAGTGACGCAGAAGAGTGGTTTGGTAAGATTCGCAAGAAAGCATCCGAACATGGGGTCCAAGTAAAGACAGAAGTCATGGAAGAGATTCAATCTATCCCAGCTGCAATTGTCAATTATGCCCAGGATAAAAAGGCCGACCTAATTATAGTTGGCACTAGGGGAAGAACTGGTTTTAAGAGGCTCTTGCTTGGAAGTGTAGCACGTGATGTGGTTACGTATGCAGGTATTCCTGTAATGGTTGTAAAATGAGATAATACTATGATCACATAATGTCTTGATTTTTTATTTATGAGATTCCTGTCTTGAAAGATGGAATTATGCCGCTTCATTATTTAAAAATCTAATACTAGAGATCTCAGAACCACCCCTATTCCTTTGAGGATCTTTTTGCTTTGTAGATTTGGTAGATTATCTCGCGACAACCTTGATATTCAATGGTTTTTCTTATAATTGTGGGTAATACAGATTATCACATTTGATAATTGCAAAATAAATTTGAATTTTATAATTTTGAAAAATTAATTCCAATTTGATTATATCTCAAAAATAGAGATAGAGTTACTCTACTTTGACGGAGACTGGACTTTCTATCTTAGTTGGAACTTTCTTGGGTAACTCTACTGTTAAGACACCATTTTGCATCTTTGCTGTAACTTTCGAGCCTTCTACCCCTTCTGGAACGGACAAAGTTCTCTCATATCTGACCTGAGAGCGTTCTTCTCTGATGTATCCTTTTTTCTTCTCTTCCTTTGATTCTTTGTGTTCTGCAGAAATCTCTATGTCGTTGTAGGTGACGTTTATTTTTACTTAGTCTTTCTCCATGCCAGGCAAATCTGCTGTCAAGACAAACTTGTCTCCCCTGTCAGCCTCATCAACATGTATGACTTTGTGCTTCTCTTTACTCATTGTGTCTCAAGAATACTATCTTTTACGCCTTTAATAAATCCGGAAAGGGATTATCATCTGTGATAAAACCTCTATCATTGCTTCCTTATTTCAGACGTGATAGCAATTTGCAATCTTAGTATCATTTTGTAAATGATCTCAAGCATTAAAAAGAAACTCTAGCTAAAGAGCAAAAATGTTATAAAATTATAATTTTTCACACTACGTCTTAGTGCGATGTTGTTTTTTGTCTCGTTTGAAACCAAAGAATGTAATACCCTTGGTTACAGCTAGAAATCCTCCTATTATTCCCAATATTCCGCCTATGAAAAAACCACCTATTCCAAAAAAGCTTATGCTGGCAAAAACCCATGCCACTACACCCCATTTTCTAATATGAATAGGTCTAATATAGATCATAATTCCTGCAATAATTACCATGAGTCCACTCACAATTCCAACTATGTTTGCAATGAAAGCATGACCTATGAGTTGAGGCCCCATCATCCACATCATGTCAGGGAAGAATGTAATGTGTCGAAGGTACAAGATTGCAGCACCAAGTATGATGCTGCCGGAAACTAACGACAACTCTGCGGCAAAACGGTATTCCAAGCTTTTCGATATGGACATCTAGTATCAATATTATATTTGCAAAGATATTAGTTAGATCAAGATTGTCATGCATGAAAAGGCATTGTCTTGTCAGTCGTTCATGCGTAATTTTTGAGAATCATCAGCGTAAGACCTGCCCTGGAATTAAATCCAACCCTATGTTATCACTGTTAGTCATCCATAATTATTTCATCTAGAATAAAGAAAGATAAGACTCTGCCAGTCTTATCCGTTGCTTGAATTCGTTGGCATGTAAACGCTTTTTCCTCTCATCGACTTCATACTTTGCCTTGAAAGCAGAAACTTTGGCCCTCACCGATGATTTGAGGCACATCAGAAAGTAGACAAGCTTATTCAAATCATAATCATTTGACCGTAAGATATATTCTGAGATAAATCGTCTTGACAAATCTCGTCTTTTGTAAAAATCCAAGTCCATGGACAAATGTGCAACATCGTGGGCAACATCACCATAGCGCAAGATATCGTTAAACTCTATTCTATCGTACAAGTAGAACCTGCCTCTTACAAGAAATATGTTCTGCAGGTTTAGATCGCCGTGGATATCTCTCACCCTTCCTTCACGAATTCTTTTCAAGAACAGTGTTTCATTTTCTACGATATATTCCACAATCTTTTTTCTCAGATCTGATCTTGCATGACCAAGACTGGTTAGTGTATCAAAGTTTTCATTTACTATTTTCATCATCATGGAAGGTCTTCCATAAGAGTCAATCCTAGAATTTGTAGGGGCGGATTTGTGGAATCGAACTAGAATATCTGTAAGTTTGTCTATTTCCTTTGTAGATATCCTGTTATCATGTAACAGATTATTCATTTGATACTTTTGGGGGAACTCGACCATCTTCACAGCATATTCTAAAGCTCTTCCGTAAGAGTTCAAGTTAACAAGATGGAATCCGCCTCTTTTCACTATTTTTACGACTCCTAGATACATGTCATAACACAAGATTCTGTTTAGGGTAAATTCCCGCAGACAGTATTTTTTCCTCAGCTCTAGCGTTGAAAAATCAAGTATTTTGCCAAACTTGAGTGCCTTTTTTATCTTGTATGCATAAGGACCTGTCAGAAATACCCATGATATATGCGTCTCTTTGATGGATATGTTTGATACTTTGTGTGGATAAGATTTTTTATCCATTAGGAAATCAAGAATTTCAGACTGTCTATCTGTCATCTTTTTCCATCATCTTCTTTATTACAACTTTTGCATTTTCTCTTGGACTGGATCTGCAATCTACGGTAATATGAGGACTGTCAATAGGCTCGAATATCTTCTTCATCCTTTTGTATATTGCATAGTCAGCATCAGAGTAGTCCCTCTCTCTTTTCTTCAATCTTGCCCAAACAATTTGCTCGGGGCAGACACATTCAATTGTTATTATTTGATTTTCTGGTAATTTGAGAAAGTCTTTAACTTTATCGCGGCTGCGCTTCCTGTTGAAGGTGGCATCAAGAATACAGTTTACACCAGCCTCATGAAGATACTTTGCCAAAAGCAAAAGTATGTTGTATATCATCTCACGTTCCTGTCTAGAGTAGGTGGGATTTTGAATCATCTCTTTGCGAATTTTATCAGTTGATAAAACTACGCCCCTGATAAGGACAGCAAGCTTCCTTGCAAGCGTTGTTTTACCTACACCGGGTAGACCACAGATTAAGATGATCAACTTGACTGTATACGGTAAAATATAGATGTAAATACTACCCTCCTTATCAAATCTGAGAATTCTTTCTGGTTGGTCTTTGGCTTGTACGCTTGATAATCTATCCTTGTCAGTATCAATTGTCCCTCACTGTTGCAAAAAAGGAAAAAAAACTGTCTTGACTAGATTTCAAAAATGTCCATGGATTCAGTAAATTCTTGCCCCATTTCTTAATCCACGATAAACCTATGAATACACGATTATCATATGTGATATTTACCAATCAATTATAAATCTCTTAATGATCTTTATCTAAGTTGTTAACAATACAGCAACCGAATATATTTTCGAGGAATGTGAACGAGTCCTTTAATCCCTACCTTGATTATTATGTCAACTGGCTTGGTTTTACCTCAAGATACAGCTTGGCATTCATGGAGGCATCATACAAGGCTTTTGAAACATTTCTGAACATTAGAGAGGGTCCAGCCCAGAAGATACAGAATGCAATAAGATCCTCGTTTGATACCTCGCTTCGAAACCTGCTAAACGAAGATAGTTTCGCATCAAGCATGGCAGATTATGTGGATTCATGGACCAAAGTGATGGGAACCAGTGGTCTAAACCAACTAACACCTATGTTGTCCGACTTGAGATCAAATGCTAGTAGATTTTTAGAGCCTCTTAGAGATAACGTAAATCGTACACCCTCTGAGGAGATAGGCCTAAAAGGAAAGTTCAGTCTGCTTCACTACAAATCCAAACCGCCTCCAAAACAGAAAACTCCAGTACTTGTGATTTACTCCCTTATCAACAGACACTATATCCTAGATCTCTTGCCCAAGGTGAGTGTGATTAGGAATCTTCAAGAGCAAGGATTTGATATTTATTCAACCCACTGGGGTACTCCAGCCTCTTATGATAAAGATCTCTCACTTGAAAACTATGTTGAAGATTATGTGGAAAATGCGGTAGATAAAATAAAAGAATTAACCGGATGCAAAAAGGTAACACTTTTTGGCTATTGCTGGGGAGGAATATTTGCACTGATTTATTCAGCCATCCATCCAGAGAATGTGAAGAATTTGATACTACATGCTACACCGGTAGACATGGAAAAGGACAAGGCTGTCATAGAGAACTGGACATCGCATTTGGATGCAGACAGGCTTGTCAAGACCTGTGGTAATGTTCCAGGTTGGCTTCTTAATCTCGCTTTCATACTGCGAAATCCCGTTGAGACCATGCTAAAGTACCCGAGATATTTCAGCGAGCCTAGAAGCATAGATGAGATCCAGCAGTTTTTTGCAATTGAAACGTGGCTTTACGATAGCAGATCTATAATTGGCGAGGTTTACCGAGAAATAATTGACCAAATATACAAGAAGAACCTGTTGATAAAAAACAAAATGAGGGTGCACTCAGATACAGTCAATTTGCACAATATCTCCGTACCCGTGCTTGATATAGTGGGAAAGGGAGATGACCTTGTCCCGCCAGCATCCAGCAAATCAGTACTTGATGTAATAGGAAGCACAGATAAGCAGCTAATAGAGTTTCCAACGGGACATGTTGGATTGTGTATCAGTCCAGCAGCACATGAAAAGCTATGGCCGGAGGTCGGTAGATGGCTTGCCCAAAGGTCATAGGTTCAAAATGTTTTGCAATGGATATTCACTCAAACCTAAAAAGCAATATCGAAATTTTACTTTAGGTGTTTTATTGACCGTCAACTAAAAGTGTTGAAAATTAGACAAAAATGACCTAAAACTATTTTTAAAATTCCAAGGTTTTCATGCGTATCTGAGCATGCCATGTTTTAGAAATTAGTCCTAAACATCAGGTGGTCTTACGAGAAATTGCATGCAGTGTAGATTCTGTCAAACCACGAACCTAGTACTATGACTTTTTGAGATTTAAAGATTGACTAGCCTACCTGTCATAATTTTGTTAACAGCGCTTCCCTCTTCTAGAGCGTCTTTTTGAGTAAGAAATGTTTACGAATCTATGTCAGTCAGGTTAGTATGTACATGAGCATACGCCATTTTGAGTTTGTTTACGTTATAATTCATATCTCGTAAAAAATGAAATAGTAATAAGATGATATTGTAAAATCTTTACCTAACTACCATTACTGGACATCCAGCATGAGTGACTACCGCCGATGCTACGCTCCCAAGTAACATCTTCTTAAATCCTGTTCTACCTCGAGTTCCCATGACTATAAGATCAGATTTTTTGTCTTTGGCGTACTCGATGATCTCTTCTGGAACACTTGTTGTTGTCTTGATCACCCTGGACTCAAACTTGACATTGTTCTTATCAGCATCTTCTTTTACGGAATTCAACCATCCACCTGCAATGTTAACTTGTTTATTGACAATCTTATGAAGTGTTTCGGCAGATCCTCGTAATGCATCTGATCGGTGAATCGTTACCACAACAACTGCAGATACTTTGGCATCTTTTTCCTTTGCTAGAGATACTGCATAATCTGCAGCCTTCCTAGATGAATCAGAACCATCTATGGCAACTACAATGTTTGAAATCTTTGCATTTGTCATGGTAGATAATAGATATTTGATTTTATTAAAGGCAATTGTTGAATATCATGTCTGATATTGAAGACACCTATCTATTATCAGAACTAGAATTTAATCGTCATCTATACCTATTCTATAATACGTTGTATGGTGTTGTACGATCTGAGCACAAGATCTAATAATCTTGGTACAAACATGCTTAGATCCTATCTTCTATGTGGAAGATGTGCGGATATGTGATGTCAAGCGAGGAAGAACTGCTTACCCTAGGAGGGCGCATGGCATTCAGCTCCTTGTGATACATTGAATCAGAGTTTTATTTTATACTAGATTGACAAATATATGAATCCAAAAAGAAGGAGGTTACTTAAGATCATAATAATACTCTCTACAGTCTGGTTTGCAGTTGTTGTACCAATTCCATTTCTTTGGATTTACTCTTCTTTGCAACACTCGGAGGAGTACAAGACATACGTGGTAATGGCAATATTGGTGTCTATTCCCTTGATAGCAAGGGCATAGTTTGGACCTTAAAACAGGTTACATAAACGTGATAGAAATTCCTAGTTCATTATCAGATGTGAGATTTGTGCAGCTGATTTTAGTATAAAGATGACATTTTAAAATTAATGAATGGTATAATGAGATTCTCATCTCAGAATAGTTGTGGTGCGTTATAATCTTGGTGCGTATAAGAAACATTCTTGTTCCAATAGACGGTTCCAAGAATTCGATCAAGGGTTTGGATGAAGCCCTCTACATTGCACAACTTTCTAGTGCCAAGGTTACCGTACTACATGTAATACTAGGTCTGCCTCCAATTCCAATAACAGATACCATATTTGAATATAGACAACATATGAAAAAGCAAGCCAAGGAATTCTTTGGTGTGGCACGGAAAACCGCCTTGAAGTACAAGATGAATCTTGATGAAAGAATAATTTTTGGTATTCCACAGGATGACATTGCATATTTTGCAAATCATAAGAGATATGATTTGATAGTCATGGGTGCAAGAGGCCTCGGCTCAATTAAGGAGATGTTTCTTGGAAGCGTATCAAATGCTACCGTTCACAAATCAAAAATGCCTGTTCTTATAGTGAAATAGGCTTCCTATCACCATTTTCACAATGTTTTAGGTCATAGTTACATCATGATATGGTTATAGTTCAAATATTTCTAGCATTATGACAAATCTCCTATTATCAATAACGAGAATTATAACTAATGTTTCAAACGATTAGTCAGAATGTCTCAATCTTCGAATCATCAGACTGTTTCTAAGTCAACTACAACGAATCAATTCCTGTCACCCCAAAACCACAATTGATAATCTGGTACCGGTTTTTTATTTTATGGTGACTACTCGTTATCTGTGATAAAAATACTAGATATATGAGGCTTGGGCACAATTCTCGTCAAAAATAAATCTAGTTTCCAAGCATGCGCTTGACACATCTTGAGGGCATTGTTGTTGCAAACAACATATCTTCTGAAATAAAGGGAATGTCTGAGAGATATCTTTTTACCGGTAGATTCCAATGCACGATGGAAACGGGATTTCGCAAAGCCACTTTTGTTATAGGCACATATGAAAAACCTGTCAAGAAAATGTACCCGTCCTTTGCAAATTATATCAAGAAGAAGATAATGTCAAGGATATACTGGAAATCTGAGCTTGGAAAATGCGAGTGGCTGTTCAAGTTGAATTTTGGCAAGGATTACTATGATGTGGTAAATAATCCAGCAGTAAAGATAAGAAGTTCACAGTAGCATATGTTTTGGGATGAAGATCAACTCCAAAGATTTCCTAGTGAAAGAAGGAAAAAAGGTCAAACTTACCAAATGGCCAACGATTGTAAAGCCTGTTTACAAGTCTAAGGAACAATACAAACAATTACTTAGAAAACATATTGAGGATCTCAGCTTGCTGCAAAGTCTTCTCTATGCATCCAACCATTATTCCGTGTTGTTGATTTTTCAATCCATGGACGCAGCAGGAAAAGACGGTTCCATCAAACATGTAATGTCTGGTGTCAATCCACAAGGGTGTCAAGTTTTCAGTTTCAAACATCCTAGTACTGAGGAACTCGAACATGATTTTCTATGGCGTACTACCCGCTATCTGCCTGAACGAGGACAAATTGGAATCTTCAATCGATCTTATTACGAGGAAGTATTAATTGTTAGAGTACATCCGGAGATTCTTAGTAGCGAGGGGCTCTCAGATGATATAGACGCAAAAACCATTTGGGCTGAAAGATATCATTCCATTGTTGACTTGGAGAATCACCTTCATCGAAATGGAACCAGAATTATCAAATTCTTCCTTCACATTTCAAAGGAGGAACAGCGAAAACGTTTTCTCAAACGCATTGACGAACCTCATAAGAACTGGAAACTAAGCCTTGCCGATATGAAAGAGAGAAAATTCTGGAATCATTACATGAAGGCTTATGAAGAGTGTCTAACTGCAACAAGTACTCATAACGCACCTTGGTATGTCATTCCTGCAGATGACAAAGAAAACACTCATTTGATAATTTCACAGATTATACTTGATATACTCAAAGGGCTCAAAATGGCTTACCCAAAGTCTAACGCCAAACGTAAGCAGGAATTGCAATCGTTCCGTAAACTGCTCACAAAATAACTTGGATCTAATCTATCTTAATTTATTTTTCAGACACTCAAGTTATCAGTTGTTTACTGGTGCGGTACCCTCTACAAGGAGAACATTTGATAACATACATTTTTTGAATAATAGTGGGGATCCATTACATGGTAACAGAAGCAGAAGCCTTTACAACATGTTTCTAAAATATCTTTATTCTATAACGTAGGTCTATAACATGATAGAAATTACATGATAATATAAAAACCGACAACTGACAATTAAATTAACTGTGATTGTGACAAATCAATTTGTTCTTTAAGGATGCATTTGACAGTCTAGCACTTTGTTACAGAATAAATTCTATTCCCAAAGCTTGCTGTTTTAAAATCTATTTTATTTTGTGGGTCCTTTTTGCGCGCCTTGCTTAATTTCTCCAAGGTAACAAGCGCTTCTCCATCAAAACCAACTGAAGAACCATACACTCCTTCTGAGAGTTGATTTCCATGTTCTCCTTTCTTAATGTCGTCGACAAGTTCATAGAACTTGACTGCCTCTCTCTTTGATATTGGACCTCCACTTGACTTGTTAAAACCAACTGCAATATACATGCCATTGTTTTTTACTGCAATTGGAATCTTGTGAACCTTGCCAGATTGACCAGGAATCTTTTCATTTAGAAGGATTTCACACTTGTGAAACATGCTAGAAATATATGCAAAAAAGCGATAGTCAGCATAAGTGCCATTCGAGTCTTCCTCGCAATTGACAAAAACTCTGTGAAGAATCTCAAGAGCTGCATCGTTCATGCTTTGCAGGCGTTCCTCGATTCTTCCTTTTCTGACCAGATCTGATTTGCAATCTGTCGCGACCTTTTCAAGTATGAAAGGAGGCAGATTGTAGTTTTTCAGGGTAGAAACATATGTTCCAGTTTTAGAAGCCCCAAATGTAGGAAAATTACCACGACTCAATTTTTATGGCCTCTATTTTTGTAATAATTATCATAAATAATTCCCATCTTGAACAGTTTTAGTTAGCTGGTTTTTCCTTATAACTGTTCTCTAAAACAATAGATCTAAAAAATGGTGGGGCCGACCGGAGTTGAACCGGCGACACACGGGTCACTACAGCTCCAAACTGTACATCATCCTTTCGTCAGTGAAGCTAGTTGAACCACTGGAGCCCTTAGCGGTGATCATGTGATCTATCCTGTCGCCATGCCTGGCTAGGCTACGACCCCATGTCTGGTCAATAATTACACTTGAATTTTAATTTACTTAGTTTTGTTCCAAACTAGATTGATTATGATAATGACCATGTTTTTTCTTGCAAATAGTGTATTCTCACTTGATATGTAAAGTCAAACAAGATATCATCCAGATTCAGAACTGATATTGATAATGTAGACGTCAAGACAAATGGTAAATGATTGTATCGGGATATATTCTTGAGAACAAGGTTGTTCGTTGAACGTGTAGCAGGTTTGCCGCATGATGATTACCTAGTTTCTGAACATTTATTGCAGACGTGAGAACTAGCAAATTGGGGAAAAAGTACGAATTCTGCCAAATTAATACAGTTTTCTTTTATTTACATAACAAAAAAATTAGTTGAAAAGTCATGGTAAAACCAATTATACTCATACTAGGAGCTATTCCAATACTTGCAGCAATCTTCATAGTTGTTCCTCAATTGACTAGGCCGGAGATTCAAAGCTCCGTAGTAAATCCTGAGGATGTAATGACTATCCAGTATACCAGAGAGCATCTAGAGAAGGTATCTTTTGGGATCACGCAAAGCATTGGAGCAGATACTGCCGAGGTCCTGACAATACAAAATGATGGCTCGGTTGTGTATAGCCTCACAAAAAACGGCTATTCAGAACCTGACGTAAAATATCAACTGTCTCAAGATGAATTGACCAGATTGAAGTCACTCATTAAGGAAACTGGATTTGTGGATATACCAAGTGTAGTCTACCACGTCAAGCCAAACATTTCAGATTATGAAAAATATGGCATACAAGTCACCCTTAATGGTAAGACTGTAAATATTCAATGGGGCGACCAAAATGCTAGCCAAGAATTCATTCCACCTATTATAACTCATGTACAGTCAAGTCTTGATGATATAATTAGTGAAATAACAAAATAAGTACAAGGAATAGGGAAAAACTGGTAATACTTCTAATCGGCGCATCGAAACTGGGTTTGAAGGCACAAACCGCCAACTTGATAGAAACATAAAATAAATAGATCTCGAGATGATCAAACCATATGATTCCACTTTCAGGAGATTTTGATAATGCAAAAGGAATAATCAAAGAGATGATGGGATCATTTGAAACGCTTAGGGGTACATCGGTTCTAAAGCGTGGTTTTGCTCACATGCTGAAAAATGGTGTTGTTATGGATGTCACAACTGCAGAACAGGCACAGATAGCAGAAGATGCAGGGGCTGTAGCAGTAATGGTATTGGATAAACTTCCAGCTGATGTAAGAAAAGCTGGCGGTGTAGCTAGAACAGCTAGTATTAGAATTATTGAAGAGATACTGGACTCTGTAACAATTCCAGTTATGGCAAAATGCAGAATAGGCCATGTTTATGAGGCAAAGGTTTTGGGAGAAGCAGATGTGGACATGATTGACGAATCAGAAGTATTAACACCGACAGATGAATTTCATCATATCTGGAAATGGGATTTTACAACACCTTTTGTTAACGGTGCAAGAAACCTAGGTGAAGCACTAAGAAGAATCGAAGAAGGAGCAGCAATGATAAGAACAAAAGGTGAACCTGGAACTGGAAATGTTGCAGAAGCTGTGATTCACATAAAAAATGTAAATACCGAACTAAGGCGTATAAAATCAGTCTATGATGCTGGGGATGAACAAGATCTAGTCAGTATTGCAAGGGAGTTCAAAGTGTCATACTCACTAGTAGAAGAAACTGCAAGCCTTGGAAGACTTCCGGTAGTAAATTTTGCAGCTGGTGGTATATCAACTCCTGCAGATGCCGCATACTTGATGACTCTTGGATGTGACGGAATCTTTGTCGGTTCTGGAATATTCAAGTCTGAAGATGCAAAAGAGCGGGCACAAGCTGTCGTTCTTGCCACTACATTCTGGGAAGACCCTGGCAAAGTAAAGGAAGCTCAAAAGATGGTAGACGAACGACAATCCATGTTGGGGCTTGATACTAAGAATCTAGAACTTAGGATGCAGGAAAGAGGCAGTACGGCATGACCGGAGTAAGCATAGGCATACTTGCTGTTCAGGGAGATATTGCAGAGAACTTGTCTGCTACAAGAATGGCAATGGATGAGCTTGGAGTTAAGGGAGTTGTAATCGAGGTAAAAACTCCAGAACAAATATCCGATCTTGATGGGCTCATCATTCCTGGCGGAGAAAGTACTGTAATTGGAACACTTTCACTAGTTAATGGTTCTTTGAAAAAGATAAAAGAAAAGATTGCTTTTGGCATGCCAGTCTTAGGTACGTGTGCCGGAATGATTCTCTTGTCCAAGAAGATAAAGGATAGGATTGTAGGAGCGATGGAACAGCCCTTGCTGGACTATCTTGATATCATGATAGAGCGAAATGCTTTTGGAAGGCAGAAGGACTCGTTTGAGGCAGATATTCAACTTGAAAAAATTGGCGTGCCAAAGTTTCATGGTGTATTCATAAGATCGCCATCAGTCATAGATGTAGGCAAGGATGTGGAGATATTGTCAAAAGTCAATGAAAAAATAGTTGCAGTAAAACAAGGAAATATTATAGGTACATCCTTTCATCCCGAACTTACAGCAGATCTGTCAATACACAAGTACTTTGTTAATCTGGTACAAAAGAAAAACTAGAATCTTTATTTTCTAATCTGATCTGTCTTGTACTGCATGATTATATTATAATCAATCAGGGTTACAGCAGAACCTTAAATTTAGATGCCATTAACATATCTATAATGAATATCGCGACAACTCCTGAACTTGTTTCTGATGTCTACAAAAAACTAGAAAAAAATGTTTCAAAATATAGAAAAGTACTAAACCGACCATTGACTCTTGCAGAAAAGATCCTTGCAGGACACTTGGAAGACATTGATACTACTAGAGACTTGGAGCCTGGAAAATCATATGTTTTTCTCAAACCTGATAGAGTGGCATTGCAGGATGTCACAGGTCAGATGGTGATATTACAATTTATGCAATCTGGACTGAAACGAGTTGCACTACCAAGCACAGTACATTGTGACCATCTCATACAGGCAAGGATGGGAAGCGAGGAGGACACTAGGCTATCTCTTGATGAAAATAGTGAAGTATACAAGTTTCTCGAATCTGCTTCGCGAAAATTTGGTCTAGGATTTTGGAGACCGGGTGCAGGAATAATACATCAAGTAGTTTTGGAAAATTATGCGTTTCCGGGAGGGCTGATGATAGGTACTGACTCTCATACTCCAAACGCAGGTGGGCTTGGTATGGTGGCAATAGGAGTTGGAGGTCTAGATGCAGCAGAAGTTATGGCTGGTCTTCCTTGGGAACTTTTGTATCCAAAAAGAATAGGCATTAATCTAAAAGGTGAACTAAATGGATGGACTGCACCAAAAGATATCATACTATATGTCGCATCAAAGCTTATGGTTTCAGGCGGAACAAACGCAATCGTGGAATATTTCGGACCAGGCGCTAGAACAATAAGCTGTACAGGAAAGGCAACAATAACTAACATGGGAGCAGAGATAGGAGCTACATGCTCATTGTTTCCATATGATGAAAGAATGGAAATTTATCTTAGAGCGACAGGTCGTGAAAAAATTGCTGATATCGCAAATACCCACAAAGACTTACTTGTTGCAGACTCGGATGTTGAGCAACACCCAGAAAACTATTTTGATAAAGTAATTGAAGTTGATCTTTCAAAACTTGAACCGTATATAGTGGGTCCACATACACCAGACCTTGCAAGACCAATCTCACAGCTTGCCGATGATGTCAAGAAAAACAACTATCTTGATACCATCTCTGTTGCACTAATCGGTAGTTGCACCAATTCTTCTTATGAAGACATGACAAGAGCAGCAAATGTAGCCGAACAAGCAAAGGCCAAAGGATTGAAGGTAAATGTGCCCCTTTTAGTAACTCCAGGCTCTGAGCAGATACGTGCTACAATAGAAAGGGATGGACAGATGGAGGCCCTGCAAGAAGTTGGGGCAACTGTATTGGCAAATGCATGTGGACCATGTATTGGACAATGGCAAAGGCCAGAACTAAAGTCTGGCGAGCCCAATACCATAATCACTTCATATAACAGGAATTTTCCAGGACGAAACGACGGTAGGCGAGAAACCATGAACTTCATAGGTAGTCCGGAGCTTGTTGTAGCCCTTGCCTTGGGAGGAAGGTTGTCATTTAACCCCCTCAAAGACCAAATTACTGCATCTGATGGCAAAAAATTCACCCTAGAACCTCCAAAAAAGGCCCCCGAGGTTCCATTATTAGGATTCCAAAGTGTAAAAGATGTCTATATTCCACCTTCTGACATTCCAGATCTTGTAGCAGTAACAATTCCTGGAAATAGTAACAGACTACAAAAACTTGAACCATTTGAAAAATGGGATGGAAAAGACTTTGTGAACTTGCCAGTTTTGTTAAAGGCAAAAGGCAAGTGTACGACAGATCACATCTCACCTGCAGGTTCTTGGTTGAGATTTAGAGGTCATATTGATAAAATCAGTGACAATATTTTCTTGGGTGCAGTTAATGCCTACAACAATGAGGTAGGAAAAGGAAAAAACCTCCTTACTGGTACAATAGATGCCTTTCCAACTATTGCAAGACAGTACAAGGGCAAGGGAATCAAGTGGGTTGTAATAGGTGATTACAACTATGGCGAGGGCAGTAGCAGGGAACATGCCGCCATGTCTCCAAGATATCTTGGATGCGCTTCAGTAATAGTAAAAAGTTTTGCAAGAATTCACGAAACTAACCTGAAAAAACAGGGAATACTTGCACTAACATTTGCTAATGCATATGATTATGACAAGATTAGGGAAACTGACAGGGTCAGTATAACTGGACTCTCAGAGATGCAGCCAGGCAAACCGTTGCATGCATACATAAATCATGAAGATGGTACAAAGGAGGATATATTGCTAAACCATTCTTACAACAATTTCCAAATAAAGTGGTTTCAGGCAGGGTCTGCCCTTAACATATTGCGTGAAAATGAGAATCGTCACTCAGCAACTTAAAATGTTTTGACGTGATATTATCTCTATGATGAGTCATAGGTTTGACCCAAATGAATTATACAACAGGGTGGTACACTATTACATTGACAAAAAAGGATATTCTAAAGAAAAGGCAAATCAGATAGCCCAAAGAGTTGTTCAAAGAGAAGAAACAAGGCGTATATGTAAAAATGTAAAATGCGGTCATTCAATCGACGATCACATAAGAACAAAAGAGACGTGCCTGGTACTGGATTGCGATTGTAGACAGTTTGTCAGCTAGAGACCCTTAAGACTATCTTTCCAAACTGTGAACCATCTTCCATCTTTTGATGTGCTAGCCGGACGTCTTTGAGAGAAAATACGCTGTCAATTATAGGCTTTATCTTATTTGATTTCATGAATTCATGCAATGCAATTAACTGCAATTTTGTACCAAGATATGCACCAATTATGCTTGCTTCCTTGCTGTAAAGAGTTCTAATGTTAACATTAGCTTCTCCTCCAGTGGTAGTACCACAAGCAATCATTTTTCCGCCCACCTTGAGCACTTCGATACTTGTTGGCCATGTCTTTGCTCCAACATGATCAATTACTGCATCGACGCCTTGGTCATTGGTGTACTTTAGAGTTTCATTTATTACATCTGCCCTGTTTCTATCTATAACTAGGTCTGCGCCAAGTTTTCGTGCAAGACCTGCCTTATTTTCATTTGATGTAACAGTTATGATCCTAAAACCCCTTGCCTTGGCAAGCAGTATAGCAGCAGAGCCAATGCCGCTATTTGCACCCCAAATGAATACGGTATCGCCTTTTTTGCACCCGGATCTTTCAAGCATATTCCATGCGGTAAGATATGATATGTTCAATGCGCATGCTTCCATATCACTGAACCAATCTGGTTTTTTTACAATGTTTTTTTGTGGAACTCGTACCAACTCTGCATAACCTCCATGATACTTGCCAAAACCTCCTATGATGAAAAATGATGTTCTTGGTATATCGCTTTGTATGGCCGGGTACACTACAACCTTGTCACCTTTCTTGAATTTTCCAAAGCCTTCTACAAGTATGCCAGAAATATCACAGCCTAGAATGTGAGGAAATAAAACTTGTTTGCCAGGCAAACCACTTCTAACCCATATGTCAAGATGGTTTACCGCACAATAATCCACTTTAACTATTGCATGATCCTTGGTTGTCTGCGGATCACCTATTTCTTCATATGATAAAACATCTGGACCGCCGTGTTTTCTAATTAATACTGCTTTCATTTACATAACATAACCAAAAATCATTATATAAAGAAAATATAATTTTGCTGGTCTTGACGTCATCTGTTTTTAGTGAATTTGTGGATAAGATCTTGTGATTATGCCTAAAGAGATTTACTGTATGATGTCATGAATCTTGGAATATGCATTAAAGATGTATTGTAATACAGAGCAGAGATTGTATTTCAAGAGATTTAAAATTTGCATAACAATGATTCACAAGTATTAAATTTTTTCTGGAAAAGAAGAGTTGGTTCGATCGTCTTATTGGTTTTGACTCCTCAAAGTATACGATCGAACTATCTCCCAAAAATGAAAGATTTGATATTTTTATACGATCATGACTAACTCATATCGTGATCTCAGGACGACTGTATATCTCATTTGTTCTTAGTGCCGTTGCAATTCTTGCAATAATGCCACAAGCCTTTGCTGTTACTGATGTTATCATATCCAAGGGTGATTCAGCTGGGCAGGACTGCGTTACTGCAAAGAACTGTTACAATCCAGATATTGTAACTGTGGCTCCCGGTGGCACAGTTACTTGGACTAATGCGGATAGCGTATCACATACAGTAACAAGTGGGAATCCTTCAGACAACCAGACTGGAACAATATTTGATAGCAGTCTTATCAGGCCATCTACTACGTACTCTTTTACCTTTAAAGATCCAGGCACGTATAATTATTTCTGTCAGGTTCATCCGTGGATGACAGGTGAAGTAATTGTTACAGCTGCAACTTCCGGCACAACTAGCAATACACCAACAACTTCCGGCACAACTAGCAATACACCAACAACTTCCGGCACAACTAGCAATACACCAACAACTTCCGGCACAACTAGCAACAGTGTCCAGTCATACAGCAATAGCATGACAGGTGTCCAGTCATCCCGCGGAACTAATATCACAATAACACCTGGTGCTGCAACACTTACAGGTTGCGAACAAACAAGCACATGTTTTGAACCATACGTACTTTATGTCACACCTGGGGCGACAGTAACTTGGAAAAATAATGACATTGTATCTCACGACGTAACTTATGGGTCCCCTGAAAGCTTGAGTTCAATCACAACCATGTTTGACAGTAACACTCTTGCACCTGGCCAGACCTTCACGTATCAATTCAATCATCCAGGTATCTATCCTTACTATGACAAATCATATCAATGGGAAACTGGTCTTGTAATTGTTAAACCATAATACTAAATCTATCATATGTGCATGATCTGATCATTTACGTTTACATTAATTCCGATTACATTTTTATCCTTTCACATATAGAATAGATGAACTAAGTGGTATGTTGATAGACAATTACATGTATCTATCGGGATTTCAGGTTATGCATGGCCTGCAAGTCTTTTGCAAACTGTTGTAACTCATCAGGAATGTCTATGTCAATTGAATCTTTCAAAGATAGATTCTGTTCCTTTTTCTTATTCCATACGTTAGAGTTAAACTCTGTAATTGGTTTTGTAAATCTCGTCCAGTCCTCATGATCTTCTTGCTGTGGAAACATTTCCTTATGAATTGTTTTGTCAGAGTATAGAGTCTGCCAAAGATGATCTGTGATAAATGGTGTTATCGGTGCAAGAAGAAGAAGCAATGTGGAAAGAACTTTATGCAGTGTGAAAATCGCTGCATCTCTTTCTTCTTCGCTAAAACTGCTGCTATATGCACGACCTTTTACCATCTCAATATAATGTGCTGCAAATAAATTCCATGTAAACTCACGAATACTAGTTGAAGGGATAAAAAAGTTGTAGTCATAAAATCCCCTCTTGCATTCTGATACAACTTTGTCTAGTTCTGATAATATCCAGTTATCTGCCGGAGTGGTTTTAGCTGACTTGATGACTGGGAAGCCTGATAGGAACCTCGATATGTTCCAGAGTTTGCTTAGGAATTTTCTAGTGGTTTCAATTTTTTGCTCGGAGCATCTAAAGTCGTAACCAAGATTTATCTCACTTGCACTCCAGAATCGAAATGTATCTGCACCAAATTTCTGAATTATTGGAAGAGGATCGATGACATTTCCCTTACTCTTGCTCATTTTTGTTCCATGTTCATCAACACCATAGCCCATGATCCATGCTTCATTCCATGGTGTCTGTCCAGTAAGCTGCTCACACCTCAAGATTGTGTAATATAGCCACGTTCTCACGATATCTTTGGATTGTGGTCTGATTGCTGCAGGGTAAGTCTTTTTGAAGAACTCTTCATCACGACCATACTTTGAGACATATAGCGGAGAGATGCTTGAATCCATCCAAGTGTCAAACGTTCTTTCCTCTCCGACAAATTCAGTTGTACCGCACTTTGTACATTTTGAAATGGGGCTTGGATCTTTCCATGGCCTGTGATATTTACCCGGTTCTGGTATGTGTGGCTCTGAGCATTTTTTACAGTACCATATTGGAATTTCTGTTCCATAAAATCTTCTTCTTGAAATAGGCCAGTCTATAGTTATTGATTCTAGCCAATTTGTGAGGATCTGTTTGTGCATGGTAGGATGAAAGATGATCTTGGAACTTAATTCCTTGATTTTTTCCACGGATTCTTTTTGCTTTAGATAATATTCTTCCATCGGGATTATCTCAATTGGAGCCTTGCTCCTCTCAGAAATGGGAGTTCTGTGATTGATGCTTTCTACCTTCTCGACCAAGCCTTGGTTTTGAAGGTCCTCTGTTATCTTTTCTCTTGCCTGTTTTACCTTGAGTCCTGCATATAGTCCAGCAGCTTCGGTCATTCTGCCATTTTTACCTATAGCTACAATCTCTCGTAGTTTGAGTTCCCTAAATAAAGCAACATCGTTTTGATCACCATAACTGCAAACCATAACCGCCCCAGAACCAAATTCCTTTTCTGCAGATGGATGGGTTCTAATCTGAACCTCTCTGTTCATGATGGGAATTATCACACTTTTACCTATGGTGTAGACATGTCTTTCATCTTCTGGGTTTACAATTATTGCCTGACATGCACACAAAAGTTCAGGTCTGGTACTAGCTATGATCAGAACTTTGTCAGAATCTTTTATCTTAAATTTCATGTAAACTAGTTTAGTTGGAATTTCTTCATAGGTTATTTCTGCATCTGCAATGGTAGTTCCAGTAATCCAGTCATAATTATTTGGTCTATTTGCAATGTATATCAGCCCTTTTTTCCACAATTCTATGAATGTGGCCTGCGTAAGGGCTCTATATTGCTCAGAATCAGTTCTATAATATTCTGAAAAGTTGCCGCTAAGTCCTAGGTTTTTCATTATGTGAATCATCTCTGACTCAAGATCATCAAGTGCAGTGGCACACAATTTCAGAAACTCTGTTCTATCTGTCTCACGCATCCTTATGTTGTATTTTTTCTCTGTGTACATCTCTACAGGTAGGCCATTTCTGTCAATTCCTATTGGAAAGAGCACGCTCTTTCCTATCATCCTTGCAGTTCTTGCTATCATGTCTATCTGTGCATAATGTGCAGCCGCTCCTATGTGCCAAGGTCTTCCAGATGGATATGGTGGGGGGGTATCAATTACGAAAACCTCTCCCTGGGGATTAAACTTGTAGATTCCAGAGTCTTCCCACTGTTTTAAAATCTGCTTTTCAATCTCAGGATTCCATGCTGTTTCCTTTATCTTTGGTTCCATGCCGCTATGATCTTGAGATCTGTGAAATAATGTGGGCTCCTTTGTTATAGCCCTCGTAGACGTATACCCCAACTGCTTCTATGTTCTTTGGCATCTTGGGAACTAGAAGTTTTATTATTTCAGTTGACAGGTTTTCAACTGTAGCTTCGCCTTCTAGTAGATATGCTGTATTTCTTGGAACCTGGAGATCGAATTTTCCCTTGGGACCATCAAATGAAATGTTATAATGTAGATCATCTTCTTTTGCAAGGTACTTTCTGTTGATGAAGAATTTGTGGTCTAGAATTGAAATAATTTCCTTGATGATCTTTTTTGCTTCTCCAAAATCAACAAGCATGTTATTTTTCATTTCTCCTACAAGTTCTACCATGACTGATGACGTATGACCATGAAGAATGGAGCATTTTTCTACTAGGGGCAAGATATGTGCATAATCAAATGCAAACGAAGGATCCTCAATGAAGATCGAACCAGTCTGGACATCTTTTGTTTTGTAAAGTACTATATCTTCAAGCTCTTTTATCTTGGCAGCAAGTTTTGGATGACCAATGGCGATTATTTTTACATCTGTATTTTCTTGCTTTAATTCCCTGTATTT
Source organism: Nitrososphaerota archaeon (assembly GCA_027315065.1). GTDB lineage: Archaea > Thermoproteota > Nitrososphaeria > Nitrososphaerales > Nitrosopumilaceae > Nitrosotalea. The sequence continues at coordinate 22,327 of DAHUYT010000016.1, forward strand.
TGTTATGTCTTTTTCATCATCTATTATCTCTATGAGTCCTTTTTCAGTCTTAAAGTCGACGTTAACTTTATTTCCATTTTTCAACGTGAAACTGTAATTGTATTCGTATTCTACGCCAAGAAACGTTAGCATCTCAGCTATGGAAAGTTCTGTCCTGCTCCTTAGGAGATTTCCTTTTTTGTCGATATATCGAAAATCCGAGTCAAGAATTGCCGAACCACTTGGCATTTGAAAAATTTTGGATTGTCCGTATATAAATTCTGTACAGATCACTTTGCGATTGTTATTTTGTTAAAGAGTTAAGCGTCCTCGCAAGGTTGATGTCATTTTGTGTTATTCCACCTGCATCGTGAGTTACGAGTTCTACCTTGATCTTGTTATACACATTAAACCACTCTGGATGATGGTTCATCTTTTCTATGTGGATGGCAGCCTTGCTCATAAACCCAAAGGCCTCTATAAAGTCGGCAAAAACAAAATCTTTGTGTAGTTTACCATTTACAACACTCCATCCCTGCAAATTTACTAGTTCTTTTTGGATTTGTTCCTCGGTTAGTTTGATAAGCGGCATGATTTTTTCTAGCGAATCCTATATTTAACTCTCATAGAAAAAGTACTAGATCGTAAGCAAAATGGCAAATCCTGTAACGCAAATGCATGAACACATAATTCATGCAATAAAAAATACACTAACAACAAAAAAAATTGCAATAGCATTTTCTGGAGGAGTTGATAGTTCGTTACTGGCAAAGATTTGTTCTGACATTGGATTTGATGTAACTCTACTTACAATAGGATTCGAAGGCTCACATGATATTGAATTTTCAAAAAAAATTGCAACTTTGCTTGGACTCAAACATTTCACTTACATCATACAAAAAGAATCTTTTTCAAGTGTTGTAAAAGAAATCAAGCTCAAAATCAGGACGGACAATCTTTCTTGGAATGAAAATTGTATAGCTTTTCACTATGTATCAAAACTTGCAAAAGAACACGGCATTGAAAAAATTCTTACAGCAAATGGCATAGATGAACTCTTTTGCGGGTATGCCGCGTACCTGAAAGTTGTAGAAGGTGGCGAAAAGGCAGTCATGGCTCTAATGGAGTCAAAACTTGAGAATGAAATTAAAATGATGAAGGCAGTAGATGTTATATCTTCAGAGTTTGGTGTAAAAATACTGCAGCCATTGCTTTCTAAGGTATTTATTGCCTTTGCAAAAACTATTCCAATTGAGGAAAAAATAAAAAATAAGGACGACTTGGTTCGAAAACACATAATACGGAAACTGGCTTTGTCAGTTGGAGTTCCAAGCGACTCTGCACTGAAAAGAAAAAAAGCATTACAGTATGGTTCGCTTATTCACAAAAATTTAATGAAATTCAAGAAAACTTGATGCAGGCCTTTTTGACTATGCTATAGACGTTTTTGATTATCTGACTCGACGCACCAAGGTGGTTTTCTGGAACAAAAATGTCATCTATCTCTTTTTCTGTGAGATGTAATGATATTGCATCGTCATTTTTTACTGCATATCTGAAATCAATCCTGTTCTCTGATGCTGCAAACGCGACACGCTGTATGTCTCTGTATGCTTCAAATCTGGGCACTCCTTTCTTTATTAGGGCCTCAAGTACAAACTCTGCAAAGATCTGACCCATTGTGAATTCTAAATTTTTCCTGATTCGCTCTTCATTGATGTACAGTTCTCTTAGAATTTTTGTCATTGTTTCTAACATATCATCCAGGAGAATAGGGCTTGTGGGAAGAATGAATCGTTCATTTGCAGAATTTGAGAGATCCCGTTCATGCCAAAGCGGGATATTTTCAAATGTAACTGAAATCTGGCTTCGTAATAACTTTGAAAGTGACGTAACACGCTCGCTTTTCACTGGATTTCTCTTAACCGGGACGGCACTACTTCCCATCTGTCCTTTCTTAAATGGCTCTTCCACTTCGCCTATCTCTGTTCTCTGAAGATTTCGTATTTCTACTGCCAATTTTTCTAGCGTGGATCCAATTAATGCCATATGAAAAACATATTCCGCATATCTTTCACGCGGTACCACTTGAGTTGTGACATCTGCAGGAAACAAGGCAAGTTTTCTTGCAACTCTTTTTTGGACTTCAAGGGCCTTTGCTCCCATGAGAGAACCTGTTCCAACCACGCCTAAAGTCTTGCAAATTAAGATCCTCTTCTTTATTTCTTCAATTCTTTCAATATGTTTTGCCATCTCAAGTGCAGGATTTGCAAATTTTAAACCAAATGAAATTACGCTAGCATGCTGGCCGTGGGTTCTTCCCACTGCGGGCATTTCCTTGTACTTTACCGCTAATTCTGCTAAAATAATTGCAAGTTTTGCTATCTTGGGTTCTATTATGCGAATTGCGTCTCTTATCTGCAGAGAATTACTGGTATCAACAAGATCATTGCTTGTCAAACCATAATGAATCCAAGGTCTTGTTGAAGATTTGCATATCTCACTGAGTGCCTCTACTAGAGATGCAGTATCATGATCATTTTTTGCCTCTAGTTGTTTCACTCTTTTTGTGGTTATTTTTCCAGATCTTGCCATTTGCGCGATATTTTGCGCCGCACTTTTTGGTATCATTCCTATCTCTGACTGTGATTGAGCTACAGCAGCCTCGATCTCTAGCTGGTACGAGATCTTTTTTTGATCATCGAAAATTTCCTTCATGACATCCGTTCCATAACGACCTGCATCAATTGGGAGAATTGGCATATCTGAAGTAACTCATACTAGCAAAATAAATCTACTTAAGGCATGTCTTACTCATGATTTAAATTGTGTCAAAATATCCTTTTTCGCAGAAAGAAATGACTTCGTTAATTCCAAAAAAAGTAGGAAATATGGAATATCGCATTGAGGCAGATGCTTCCAGAGGCATGAAGGTTCCAGTCACAATCTATGCAGATGAAGGATTATTGCAAAAAATGCTAACTGATAGGACTATAACTCAAGCTGTAAATGTTTCTACTATACCTGGAGTTGTAAAACACGTAGTGGTACTCCCTGATGGCCATGAGGGATATGGCTTTCCAGTTGGTGGGGTGGCTGCCATGGATGCAGAAGAAGGAATGATAAGTCCTGGAGGAGTTGGCTATGATATCAACTGCCTTCATCCATCTACTAGAGTTTATACTGAAGACGGAAATTGGAAGAGGATAACTGGAATTACAGGCAGTGACACTACCTTATCATTTGATGTACAAAACAAATCAACCATAAAGACAGAACCTATCCTGATTCTTAAGAAAAAACAAAATGGTATCATACTAAAAATAACCACAAAGTTTGGAAGGGAACTACTAGTCACTAGGGACCATCCACTGCTTACCGATAGTGGGATGATAGACGCAGGTCTAGTATCGATTGGAACTAACTTGGTCTCACACGGATTTGAAGGCTTAGAGTGCTTGGAACCTACAGAGGATATCATATACAATATGAAAGATCTGAATAAGGCTATGGACGAATTAGGCATAAGCGACATAGGCAATGCTAGGACACAGGTGTTAAAACATCTTGGTAGTATAGGGCTCATTGAATTAAAGACAACAAGCAACAAGCTTCCAAGGATACTAAAACTGCTCGGCATGATACTGAGCGATGGTACGGTTCCTCTGGGAAGCAAGTATGTCGCGATCTATGGAAAATTAGAGGATCTCAAATCAATAAAGAATGATCTGAATTGGTTAGGGATGGACTCCGCCATAACCTCTCGGCAAAGGCACCATAAGATAAATTCACACTATGGTGGAGATACTTTCCAAACTGTAGAGCATTCAATAAAGATATCATCTAGAGGGTTCAGAGTTATCCTGCATGCAATGGGCATTCCTTCTGGAAACAGATCTGCCCAAAGATACAGAATACCGCCTTGGATAAAGTCTCTTAAAGCATGGCAAAAGAGGCTTTTTGTTGCTGCATATTTTGGAGGTGAACTCACCAAACCACTTTCTAACAATGGTTATAATTTTACCATGCCAGCATTTAGTGTTAGCAAACTGGAGACTTTGTTAGATAACGCATTTGAAATAGTAAATGACATAAAAGAAATCCTTGACTCTCTTGATGTAAAGACATCAACGCCGACATTAGTAGATGGCTATACATATAGCGGCAAGAAGGGTATGACAAAGGCCGTACGTTTGGGGATAGAATCCAATACCGAAAATATGCTCAAATTCCTCAGTACTGTAGGATATGTCTACAACAAGGAAAAGGAGATACTGGCCAGCATGGCTTCACTATATCTACGCTTTACTAATGAAGTCAAGGAACAAAGAGAGAATGCAAGAAAGACAGCGCGAGAGATGTATTCAAGCGGAACAGGTTCTGGACAGATTTTAGCCACACTGAAGGGCGAATACTTTACTCAAAGCTTTATAGAGCACTCGTTATGGTCTGAAAGAAAATCAGTAAGAGTTTGGGATGTCATACGCTTCAACGAGTTTATGCAAGAAGTTTCAATCGGTGACGGATACGCGTGGGACCAAATAACAGGCATAGAAGAAACCGATTACAATGGCCATGTTTATGATCTCTCCATTAACGATCACAACCATAATTTCATTGCAAATGGTGTTGTGGTATCAAACTGTGGTGTAAGGCTCGTAAGGACAAATCTTACTGAAAAAGATGTAAGGCCAAAACTAAAGGAACTCGTGCTTGAGCTTTTCAAATCTATACCTTCCGGAGTTGGCTCAAAAGGTGCTGTAAAGCTGAGCCCTTCAGATCTTGATGAGGTTCTTGTACGTGGGGTGCAATGGGCAGTAAATCATGGATATGGCTCAAGAGATGATGCAGATGTATGTGAAGAAAATGGTCAAATAAAAAATGCAGACCCAAGCAGAGTGTCACAAACTGCACGCAAACGAGGTTCTCCACAACTTGGTAGTCTTGGTTCAGGAAATCACTTTCTTGAGGTTCAACGTGTTGATCAGATTCATGATAAAGAAGCTGCAAACAGAATGGGAATTTACAATGAAGGACAAATTACGGTGCTAATCCACTGCGGTTCGCGAGGATTTGGGCATCAGGTTTGCAGTGACTATCTTAGGATATCTGAGCAGGCACTTCAAAAATACAAGATAAATCTAGTCGATAGAGAACTTGCCTGTGTACCAAACTCTTCTGAGGAAGGCGAATCTTACAGAAAAGCAATGTTTGCTGCATTGAACTTTGCTTGGAGCAATAGACAGATGATCACACACTGGACAAGAAAGGCATTTGAGCGAGTCTTTGGACAAACCGAGGACGATTTGGATATGAAACTCATCTATGATGTGGCCCATAATATCGCAAAGGTTGAAAAACACAAAATCGACGGTGAGCTACGATCAGTGGTGGTTCATAGGAAAGGTGCAACAAGGGCATTTCCAAAAGGCAGGGATGAAATACCGCTAAAATATCGAGACTTGGGACAACCCGTCTTTATTCCAGGCTCCATGGGCACAGGTAGCTGGATTCTTTTGGGAAAACCAGGTTCGATGGACTTGAGCTTTGGTTCCACTGCTCACGGTGCAGGAAGGATGATGTCAAGATCAGCTGCAAGACGCAGTTTCACTGAGAGTCAAGTTCAAAAATCTCTTGGTGACAAGGGAATTTTCATAAAAGCTCTTACAAGAGAAGGCGTTGTTGAGGAGACACCGGAGGCATACAAAGATGTGGATGCCGTGGCAAATGTATCTCATGAGATGGGAATAGCAACAAAAGTAGCTAAACTTGTTCCTATAGGAGTAATCAAGGGATGACAGAGGAAGACAGGGAACTAGAACTTTTGAAGGCAAAACGATTGCTTGAGATGCAAAAAAACATCTCCCACAAAAAAAAAATTGAGGAATCAAAGGCAAATCCGCCGGCAGCTTCTACTGTATCATCACGAGAGATTGTTGTCAAAAAACTTGGTTACCGGGGGATGGAAGTTCTTGAAAATGCAGAGGCACAATTTCCAGAAGAAACCAGGTTGGTGGTAGAAAAACTTGCAGAATTATTACAATCTGGCGAGGTTACCGAGATTATTGATGGAGGAAAACTGCTTACACTTTTTAGGTCGATTGGAATTCGAGTTAAGGTACAAACTACAATAAAAATTGAACAAGATGGCAAGTTGGTATCATGGTCAGACAAATTAAAGGGAGAGACTGACGAATTAAAGGTGGACACTGGCGTAGATAATCATGATTCTCCGCCAGAAAATCCTTAGTTTATTTATGCCAATAAATCAAATTTTATAATTGTGTAATCCATCTAGAAAGACAAGATGGCTCTTTCTGAAAACTTTGGTTGGGGAATATAATGAATAACAGGCCAACCATCTTGGAAATTGCAAGTACAAAATATGAAACAGATATTGAGCTAATTTCTTCTGTAATGGATAACTTGCAAATGCTTTGTGAAGTACATGATGGATTTCTTATTAGCGAACCCATGAATAGATTTGGTTGGGCATTTTTCAAAATATTGATAAAAGATGAGCTCTTGTCTGTAATGCAACTAAAACTTTATGACAAAATTAAAGCGTCTAAAGGAAAGGCATATGAAGAAAAATTTACTAGTTTTATGACTAACCTCTTTGAAAGCAAAAATGCGAAAGTAAAGGTAAAACTAGTGGAAACT
>DAHUYT010000016.1:29066-44313 GCA_027315065.1 Nitrososphaerota archaeon
CTAGACTCTTCTTCCTCTTTTACCGCCCTTCTTGCGGGTTGTATCATGAGGAATAGGTGTTACGTCATCAATTCTGCCGATCTTAAATCCTCCTCTTGCCAGAGCTCTGATTGCTGCCTGCGCTCCAGGTCCTGGAACCCTCGATCCAACTCCACCAACTGCTCTTACCCTGATGTGAAGTCCAGTGAAGCCTTTGTCATGGGCAGACCCTACAACTGCTGCAGTAGATTTCATTGCAGCATAAGGAGATGATTCGTACCTGTCTGCATTTACGTGTCTTCCGCCAGAACTGATGGCTACCGTCTCGGCCCCAGAAACATCTGTGATGTGAACAATAGTATTGTTATAACTACTGTATATGTGTGCAACGCCCCACTTCTCCTTGGTTTCTTGCTCTGACAACATTTCAGAGCTCTATCACGGGTTTAAAAAACATTTGTTCGAGAATATGTGAGTAGGCTCGGTTTTGGAAGAATGATACAATGAAAATCTCAAATAATCTGACTGAGATGATATGAGAGTATGAATGAAAATAGTCGGACGAAATTGCGTGATATTGAACGCCTACTTCACATACAAGATGTACTTGATGAACATTCTATTGTTTCAGTAACTGATGAAAATGGTATCATCACATATGTAAACAAGGAATTTTGTAGGATATCGGGTTACACTGTAAAGGAACTTTTAGGACAAAATCATCGCATAATAAAATCCGAATATCACCCACCAGAGTTTTACAAAGGTCTTTGGAAAACAATTTCAAGTGGTCATATTTGGAAAAGTGAGATTAAAAACAAAGCAAAAGATGGATCTTTCTACTGGGTAAAGACAATCATTGTTCCATTTTTAGATGATAATGGTAAAACAAAAGAATATTATTCAATTCGAACCGATATTACAGAACAAAAAAGGATACAGGAAGAACTTATTGCTTCTAGAGAAGACGCCATAAAAAAGGAAAGATTAAGTACAATAGGAGAATTGGCATCCAGAATTGCACACGATCTAAGAAATCCCCTATCGATAATAAAGAGTACCACCACACTTCTTCAACTCCAACCTAATAGTATGCTGGATGAAAAAACCAAGAATTATCTGTCTATGATTGATAAAGCAGTTTTAAACATGACACATCAAATCAACGACATATTAGATTTTATTAGAATAAGAGAATTACAATTAGAAAAAAATTCTATAAAGGATATAATTCATTACGCTCTTCAAACCGTAGTCATTCCAGAAAATATCACGATAAATCTTCCTCAAAATGATGTCTATTTACAATCTGATAAAAGGCAATTGGAAGTATTGGTGAGCAACTTGATTTCCAACGCTATAGATGCTATTGGTGAAAAAATAGGATCTATTACCATTAGACTTGATGAGGATTCACAAAATGCTGTCATAGAAGTAGAAGATTCCGGTTCAGGAATACCTGAAGATGTATTACCACATATATTCAAGCCTCTTTTTACTACGAAACAAAAAGGAACAGGATTAGGTCTGGTAAGTTGTGATATCATAGTGCAGTCTCACAAGGGTAAAATCGATGTAATGAATAAACCAACCAGATTTAGAGTAATTCTTACAAAAATCATGGCGTAATCTAGGAACCGGGCTGGCGTGGTAGTTATTAGACCCGCGCTTTGCAGTTGACTAAAAAACATTAGGATCTAAGATGAATCCACCCGCATCGCTTGATAGGTGTTTCGTGTTTTCCATCTCTGAGAACTACATTTTTGCCGTTGGTAACATGACCTATTTCAAAAAGAGGCACATCGATCATCTTTGCAAGCGCCTTGACCGCGCGTATCTTCTTTGCAGGAACAGTAGCAACTATTTCGTACTCTTCGCCTCCACAAAAGACAAGGTTTGTCAGACGTATTTTCTTCTTTTCTGCAAATATTTCTACATCGTTTTCAGTTGGAATCATAGTTATGACAAATCTCATTTTGCTCAACCTACTCATGTCATTTAGAGTGATGGATAGTCCATCGCTTGAATCCATAGAAGAAGAAAAATATCTTGCAGCCCTTAATCCAAACTCTAGCCTAGGTGTGGGCAAAAAGACACTTTTTTTGCATTTTTTAACAAATTTTGGATCTACTTTGAGGTTTCCAAGTATGATCTTCAATCCTGATGAAGAGTATCCAAAGGGTCCAGACGTAATTATTACGTCACCGTTTTTTGCTCCTCCTCTTGGTATTATTTTACTTGCACCAACCCCAAACATAGATACATCGATGACAAGTTCTTTTCCTTTGTTTACATCTCCACCAACTGTCTTTACATCGAATTCTTTTGAGGCTATAGCAAAACCATCTGCCAGTTCATTTATCATTTTTCTAGTAAATCCTTGAGGAATAGCAAGTGAAATGGTGGCATATCTTGGCTTGATTCCCTTACAGGCAAAATCACTCACACATGAAACCATGCTCTTTCTTGCCACTTGATACAACTTCATGCCAGTTGGAATATCTGTACTTTGAACTAGCATGTCTGACTTTACGACAAAATTTCTATTGGCCATTGCTAGGAGCTCCAAGTCTTCTGGGACAAAACCTGATTTTTGCCCAAATCTGTGCTGAAATATTCTAATGATTTCTATTTCGTCTGGATTCTTCATAGCTTTTACTGACTAAATAAGTAACTTCTTTTTCTATAGATTTTGCTTTTTTCAAATTGTTTGATTCAGTAGAAATTCTGATACTGTGTTCTGTATTTGATTGTCGTACCAGAACCCAACTATCTTCATCTATGATTGACTTGACTCCATCCACTGTTATTATTTGACTGAATCTTCCTTTCATCTTTTTGGTTAGTATCTCCATTGTTTTTTTGTGAAACTTCGAGTCTATGTTTATCTTGGTTCTTCTTTGAAAATATCCTTCCATGAATTTGGAAATGTCTGAAAATTCATCAGTTCCAACCATTGAAGCAATCAGGCCACTTGTGAGCAATCCGTCTCTACACATATTAAACTCAGGTAAGATAAAACCTGCACTACTGCCTTCCCCACCTGCTTGGGAATTTGTCTTTAACATTAAATCTACGACATTAGCTTCTCCAACCTTGGATCTCTTGACCTGACCTCCTTCGCTATTGATGAATTTCTCAATGGCAACACTTGTGTCTATGCTTAAAACAAATTTTCTGTATCCCATCTCAAGTGATTTTGCAACTCCTAGTCCTAGGGTGGCATCAGGTGTCTGTTTCTTACCGTCTTTTACTACTACAAGTCTGTCTCCATCCAAATCAAACGCAAATCCGATATCTGTCTTTTTAGATAATTCTGTCAGTTCTAATAACCTGTCAAAAGTCGGGTCAGGTCCACGCAAGGACTTGCCTGGAATGCAGTTTATTTTTTTTACTTTGCATCCAATCTTGTCCAAAAGTAATGGAGCCACTTCAAAGGCTGCACCACCCCCTACATCAACTACAACATTTGGTTTACCACTCACATCGCCAATCCTTTTTGCAGCTTCTTTGATATATCTAGAATCAATTTCTGATTCCGAACCTATTTTTTCTTTTGATTGTGGTTTTTCTTTTAGTATGTGTTCTAGTTCTGACTTATTAATCCCTCTGCCATCTATGATGAACTTTAGTCCATTCCATTCTAGGGGGTTGTGGGAGGCTGTTACTATCAGTCCACTTCCGTACTTTCTTGACTCCCTGAATGCAACTGGGGTAGGTGCCACCCCTAAATTGTACACTGAAATGCCTCTTTCCATGAGCGAAGCAGACGCAACATGAGAAAGAATCTCACTTGACGGTCTGGTATCGCGTGCTAGGATGCATCTTTTTGATTTTATGAGACGTGAAAAATTGCGACAAAAATGTATTATGTCTTTGATGTTAAGATCATCAGCAAAAATTCCGCGTACTCCGGAAATCGTTACCTTCAATGAATCCAAAGCACAAAGGCTTTTTATAAACTCTGATGGCATTGCGAACCAATGCCTCGATAGCTCAGCCTGGTAGAGCGAACGCCTCGTAAGCGTTAGGCCGCGGGATCGAATCCCGCTCGAGGCTCATAAAATTAAATTTTTAAAAAACTATAAAATGCTTTACTGAACTGGCAAACAATTCAAAATTGTTTCTTTCTTTTTTGCCCATCATCTAGAGTCTCTATGTCAAGCTCTAGTTCTTTTGCAAGCCCCTTCCACCATGTTATCATTTCTGTCACGTCTATACTCCCCAAACATAACCCAGACTACGCCTTTATAGATCTGTCGATCGTATTCTACCTGACCTCTAGATCTTATTCTGATCTGGAAAGTCTGTCAAAAACTTTAGAAAAATGATTATCCCATCTTTTTCTTTTTGGAAACACAATATTTTATAAATGATAGTCTTTTTGAAATTATGTCAAAGACTTGAATCACATTTTTTGAAAATTATGACTATTTCAAAATTGGGAATTTTTAAAATTAAAAATTTAGTAATAGTGTTTAGAGTTCTAGGCCGAAAGAGTCAGCCAAACTTTGGAATTGTACGTATGTTTCTAGGTATTGCTTGCCCTTTGGGGTTATGACAAACGTATTTTTGCCATCAAACTCTATCTTGTTTATTAGACCTGCTCCAGTTAGGTTATCGATAAATTTGGATAGTCTTGAATGTGATAGGTTAGCCTTTGTTAGGAGTGCTGTTATATTGATACCACTTACGCCACTTTCTTCTGTGACAGAAAGTAGATCTCTTACTATCTGCATACTAGATCTATATACAACCATGTTCGGTATGTATGAGGCGAGGTGATATAAGGGTATTACGCTTCCTTGCGAAATACCAATTGTTTCCAAACGGTTCTACCATGAAATAGATTTTATTCCTTTTCAGCATACCAACTACATTGGACTTTTCCTGTGTAGAAGGGTGTTCTAAATGTTGTATAGAAAGAGAATACTATCCATCGGTACAATTTGGCAAAATAGGAGTGCTAGTCTTACCTGACGAGAAACAAAAAATAGAGTTTTTGGCAAAAAAACACTCTGTCACAGCGGTGATTCTTCCTAGGATAGGGGTTTCGGAAAAAAACGACAAACCAGATGAAATTCTTGCATATCAACTAATGGGAAAGGATCTTGATGGAAACACCTGTCCTTTTCTTGATACTGAAAGCAACGACAGATCGCCCCATGGCGGATATAGATGTAAAATATATCACGATAGGCCGCTTGCCTGTATGGCTTACCCATTGGCAGAATCCAAGCCTCCGGCCCTAGATCCAAAATGCAAATTCTGTGAAAGATGTTCCAGTCCAACTGGAAATATTCATTCTGAACTTGAATCACTTGCCAAAATAAAGAACAAGATGGAAACTAGGGCTAGATATGTATGGAGATATGCTACCGGAATAGGAAATGCATCTGATAAATCTCAGATAAAGACTGGTTGGTTTTTAGTTTGACTTGTTGACTCTTTCATGTGTGCCTGGATAATATTCAGCGAGTTTTTTGGAATAGCACTTGCTACATAAAAACCCCTTGACATCCCATACATCCATTGGATGATATTCATGATCCAATGAATCATTGCATAAAGCACATTTTTTTATCTCTTCCAAGTTATTAAAATTCGTTTTTTTCGTTATAAAAATCATGTTAAATACTACTAATTTCATACGGTAAAGCAGCGGTAGACGGATGGCTAATGTGGACCTCCTGCAAGAGACCTATCGGTCACCCATCTGCCGCTACCTTTCATAGAATTTTTAGAAAAGATCTTGTACTATTTTTCGGATATTGGTAATCTCATCTTCTTCCTGTTTTATCTTCTTCTCAATAACCCGTATCATAGAATCTAACCATACATGGTGCGAGAAGAAGTTGTGGTATGTATTTGCAGCAGTCATCTCATCGTCAACAACTGTATCTTCTAGAAATTTTGTAGCCACAGTATCTGTAAGCTTTAAAATTCTCTGGTTTAGTCTGGTACTCTTGAAAACAGGCTCTAGTTTTGCAATATCCTCTTTAAAGTCTCCTTTGGTAAGAATTATTTTTTCATGAAGAATTTTAAAGTAAACTGCAACAAAAAAGAGAGTTGCATATCTTTTTGTTTTATGGCCACCTTTCTTTCCATAATTTAATGCCTTTTTTGCATATTCTTTTACAAGATATGGATACAACAATAGTCTACAATCGTCTTTTAGTTTTTCATTGAATACTTCGTCATACTTGCTTCCTCTTGGTAAGAATTGTGCCGGTGAGCTATATGATTCGGTAGGTCTTTGCTCAATTCCTGCCACAAATGCCTGTATGGCATCTTTAGCAACAATAACTTTTTTGTGATTATCGGGAAGATATTTGTTGTATGTGGGATCACCAATGAATTCGGATTGTTGTGATTTTGCCTTACTATCAAACGAACCTGCCTGTATTTCGTAAAAATATCTGAAATTCTCCATCTGAGATTTGATTGACTTGTGAAAGTCCATCAAAGAAACCAGATCTTTTCCTCTTACTGCATTCTGTGAATTTCTATACTTTGTAATGTTGTTCTGGTCTAACTCATCGGCTGCTTTGATTATGGTCACAGTTATACTTCCATCCAAGTTGTGAGTTCGTTTTGCATGATCCAATACTGAATTAGATGTTTGTGCACCATTGACTATCTGCGGCGCGTGTAAAAGTATTGAATTATCTTCAAGTTCTTCAAAATCATTTACAACTATGGTTATGCCATTATTGTAGTAAAAGAATTTGTTAGGTGACTCTTGTAAAGTCTCGCGAAGACCCTTATTTACAGTAGTTTTAAACTGCATCCACTGTCTTATGTTTGATTCAAAGACATAATCCCTATTTTTTGTTACAAAGTTAGTCAGTTCTCTTAACTTTAAGATTCCAAGCAGGGTATTCTGGTACCTCAATTTGCTCTCTAGTCTTATTGCGGCCTTCTTTCCGACTGCAGGTTTTTTTATCCTATCCCAAAGCTTTTGGATTATTGTGTCTATGTCATGTATCTCAACGGATTCGTAATTTTCTTCATCAACTTTCTGATCAGTAACATAAATACATTCAATTTTTAAATTTTTTTCTTGGATCTGTGTTACTAGGCGTGCAATTTCAGGCCGCATCTTTGTAATGTCCCTAGCGCGTAAACTTTGCACATCTTGCCTAAACTTGGCAATGGCTTCCATGGAATGTGAAGTTCCATATTTTGATTGAAATAGGTAGATCTTATCTTCAGAAAAGTCAACTGGCAAATATGCGTCTATGCCCAGATCGTTTGGACCATCGATAATTGCATCCGTTGCATCATCTTCTGTTGCCTCAAACACTCTTGTAAGCACCCATTGAAGAAAATTATGCCCTTTCTCAACTTCATTCTGTGCGTCTTCAGCATACTCTCTTACACTATCTCGTATATTCTGGGCAAACCCTTCTAATGGCTGTCCATTAGATGACTGCTGTAAAAACGGTCTTGCACCTGGTATGTATTCTAGCAATCCATTACTTCTATCTGCCAATCTGAATTAGGTAGAACTTGGTGTATTTAGTAGAGTAGGTTATTATGATATCTTTCCTGCTGCAAGGATTGATTGCAGTCATGGTAATCTGTTGGCTCATAATACATGCTCATTGTTTAATATCAGATAATGCATATTTGTAGAATTATGAAATTCAGGATAGTCATAATAGGAATAACATTTGCACTGCTTGGGGTGTATGCCTACAGTATGATTCCCCCCTTTATCGCAAAGGCTATGAACAAACTAACTCTTGGAAATGAACAATCGCCTATGGCAAGCCAAATCTTTTCCCAGCTTGGCATGCCTCCTATCCCTTCTACGCCGGAGATTGCCGCATTTGTTCAATATTGCTGCATCGGACTTGTTATCGCAGGTATTGGTATCGTAATTTTTGGCATAGTCTCAAAGAAAACCCTGACTACTGTTAAAATATCCCTAGAGTCTGCCCCAAGATCACAAGATGAAAACACAAATTTCAAAGCAATAAATTTGTTACAAGAGCGATTAGCCAAGGGAGAAATAACATCCAGCCAGTATCAAAATCTAAGAAAGCTGTTGGAAGAAAAGCGTTGAAAAGGTAGGACCTACAATCAGTCAAGTTATCATACAAATGTAGAATACATCTTGTTGTATTTGGTAGAGTAGGTTATTATGATATCATAAAAGGTGAGGAAGGGATTCGAACCCCTATAGATTCGCTTTGCAGGCGAACGCATAGCCGCTCTGCCACCTCACCGCAATCAAAAATGTTTCCTATGAACAATTAAATCTTTTAGATCAGAATTTTGAAAACTGTCTTGCAGCCAGCCTAACATCTTCTGCCTTGATTGTTTTTCTACCTGCATGTGTAGACATTTCAACTGCACTCTTAGCAATGGACGTTCCAACCTCTTCCAATATTCTTCTCAATTCATTTGCCGACTCGTCACTTACTCTGTCGGCTCCAGCCTTTTTTAGGATCCTGTATATCGCAGAAAGACCAAATTCGGATGTTGTCATATTTTAACTCCAAATACCTGCGATAAAAGACTAGTTCTGTAAAGTTTTCGACTCATGAATTATCAAATAGATCACAGTCGTTATGAAATAGCCTCTGATTTAGATTATGCGCAAATGAAATGCTCGATAAGGGAAGGAAAGATCAGGGCAGAAAAAGATCTAGGGATCTATTTATACACACTATTTTTGTGATAGTATGCTATGAACTGGTTGACTGATGCGCATATCCATCTATCAGACGGCGAGTTCAAACCCGAGATGCCATTTATACTTACAGCCATGAATAAGATGAGAATAAAAGCATGCTGTGTATCTATGGATTACTCTAGCTCAAATGCAACATTACATTTGAGCAAACAATGTACACTAGTTCTGCCTTTTCTTGGCATACATCCAGAGAAGGCAAATGATGATCTTGAATCAATAGTGAATCTGATCATGGAAAACTCAAATAAAATATCGGGTATAGGGGAAATTGGTCTTGACAAGACGTATGTGTCTGATGAGGCTGGTTTTAATCGACAAATTAGCGTTTTTGAGCAGATGTTATCCTTGGCAGAGAAACTTGAAAAACCAATTTCTGTTCATTCCAGAAGAACATTAGAGGAAATATTCTCAATTCTGCCATCTTATCGTCTAAGAGGTGTTCTGTTACATTGGTTTGCTGGAAACAAAAAACAACTGCAAAAAGCCATGGATATAGGCAGCTATGTTTCGTATGGACCTGCAATGGTATACTCACAAGACAAGCAAATTCTTCTCTCTCAAACGGAATCTAGCAAGATCTTGCTGGAAACAGATGGACCAGTAAAATATTCAAAATGTTTTGGATACAAGACTGCCCAAATAACTTTCATGCCCAGTGTTCTTTTTCGTGCATCTGAAATTCTAGGTAAGCGATATGATGAGTTGCTTGAAATCATAGAAAAAAATACAAACTCATATCTTGGTATATAGGTATAAAATACCCCTTATGCCAATCGGTAACGTGAATAGAGTTAGACGAATTTCCACAGAACTAATGGCTACTTATAAAGGAGAATTTGGTATTGATTTTAAACAAAACAAGAAACTACTCAACGAAGTTGCAATAGTAAGATCTAAGGGACTAAAAAATGAGATTGCAGGTTATATAACGACTCATTTGAAAAGGGAACTTGAAGAGCAAAAGGAAAAAGAATCACTAGTAGATCAGCCTGAAACCATCAGCCAAACGGGAGAGATGGAAGAACAGTTAATCAGCTAAACCTCTTGAATATATCGTAAACTAAAAATTCCATATTGGACCAACTAATTTTCAAGTTATGATAACAATCAAACTTCTTGGTGGAGCAAAGCGTTCTTTTTCTTCTGATGTGATACTGATTGAAAAAAACTCCATGTCTGTATCTGATATGCTTGTTTTTCTTCAGAATTTGACTTTGCAAAATATGCCGGCGTTTGATACTAAAAATGTTCTAGTCGCTGTAAATGGACTAGATTCCTCTGCTCTACAAGGAACAGAAACGCCTCTTAAGGATGGGGATGTTGTTAGCATAATTCCTGTGGTACATGGTGGTGGTAAAAATAAGCGTAAACTTTAGCATTTCAAATTATTACGTGGAATTGATTAGATTGAAGAAAACTGGGGATGATCCTATAAAAATTCTTGAAAATATGAGAACGAGATTCCCTGATGTCATTATTCAAGGTATTGGACTACAATATGTCCTAAGTGTAAATCATGCAAAACGAGTCATTGAAATTTCATTAGCAGCAAACAAGTCAAACACACTACTTTCTAACAAAATTGAAACTGACATACTTATGAGATTTGCATGTACAAGGCAGATTAGTAATGCAATCCATAAAATAGGATTACGGGAGAATTGTGATTCTATTTTGATTATGATTGGGAAAAAATCTTTAATCCAAAAGCTTCTTACTGAGATTAGTCATATGATCGAATCTATTTTGCCATTTCCTAACAATGCTAATTTCATAAAGAAGAAATCTAAAATAACAAAGAAAGAAATTGATTGTGTAATGTCAAAGGAACCACTTGAGGATGTGTTAGTTGAGAGATCCGCTGTTTTATTCTATTGAATCTCGCTTTAGTTTTAGGGTGCTTACTATGTCTTGGTCCTTCAGTACTGCAACCCCGGTTACATTTCCAATAACCTCGATCATGATATTCCAATCATACTCTTCAAGTGATACTTTATTTCTAATACTTTCTGCAATAGAATTAATTATTTCTTTAGAGGATAACTCAGATCCACGTTTTTCAATTGTAATTCTGTAAGAGTCATCTGCTTGTATGTTGTTGACATGCTTTTGCACAGATCTCACTATTGCATCAAGTGCAGTATGGGTAGATTCATGAATTGGTATAAATCTATGGCAATATCTAATACTCCAAGGCTCATCAAGAATCTTCTTCCTGATTTTATCTACCACTTCAAAGGGATCTAATGATGTATCTACTATCACTATGCCAGAAAATTCACTGTTTTTTACCACTACTTTGTCATCTCCTAGTATCTGAAGTGTATCTGAAATTTCGTTAGATGCTTCTTCCTCAAAGTTGCGACTACATGTTATGATTAGGTTCAAACTAGTGCAAGTAGCTCCTTTTCACTAACTTTTCCTTCACGTATTACGCGAATTTTGCTTCCAACAACTTCTATGATGGTTGATTCTACGGAATTTGGTATTTTTCCGCCCTCTAGTAATATGTCATATCCTTTTAATTTTTTTATTATCTCACGTGAATCTGCAGAGGATGGCTGACCAGCTATATTTGCACTTGTTCCAACAAGCAATTTGCATTTTTTGAGAAGTCTTAGTATGCACGGATGATTCGGTATGCGTACAGCTATCTTTCCATCAAGACCAAGAGATTTTGCGATCTTTTCCTCTTTTATGCCAAGAATCAGTGTTAATGGTCCTGGCCAGAACTTGGCAGCAAATCTCCTTGATAATTCATCAAAAATGACGATCTTTGATATCTCAGAAATGGAAAAACCAAGAACAGGTAAGTGCTTTGATTCTTCGCGCCCCTTGATTCTATAAATCATCCTAACTGCCTTGTTGTTGAATGGATCACATCCTATCCCGTATACGGTATCTGTAGGAAACACTACGGTACCTCCTTTTTTAACTATTTCAGATGCTATAATGATTCCATCACGGTCACAGGGCACGATCATAACTTATGTGATAAATAGTAGTAAATTATCTCTTGTTCTAAAAATGATATAAGGACGAATCACGTTATATCCTGCATGGATGAGGAAATACCGCAATGTCATTGCCCACCGGGTGGAGAAACATACGTAAATGATGACGGCATGAATATCTGTGTTTCATGTGGTGGCTGGGTAGACACTATCATGTAATGATATCTAATGTGAAAGTATCTGTAAGTCTTTTATAGTGAAATATTTTCTTTAATCCTGATGTCTGACGAATTCGAGAATGAGTTTGAAGACGAATTCAACGATGATATAGAAGACGAATATGAAGGCGTTGAAAATGAATCTGACTAAATTCTTAACCCAAAGGAATCGGCAAATTCTCTAAAACCGCGATAAGCCTGCAGGAATTCCCTGCCCCTTGAACTAATTCTGTATTTGCAAGCTCTATCTGATGTGGTCTGTTCAAGAAGGCCTTGTTGAACCAGAGTTTCCAAGATTTTTGCTAATCTTCCATATGATACATTGGCTTTTCTTATCAGGTAGGTCACACTTGCACCAGATTCATCTGGCGTCTCATCTCTGGTAGTAGAAAGAATATCCCCTATGATACTCATGTGAGTTCTATATATTGCCGCCAAACTTTGGACCTCCTCTTAAAGGAACTTGAGAGATCGGGATGAACAGAGCTCCAAGACCTGTTATCTTTGTAGAAAGCGATATGAAATAAAGTATTGATTTTGGAAATATTATTGAATACCATCCCAAGAATTCCCCCAAAGCAAGCAATCCGAGTCCGGCTGCAACAAAGATGGTATTTCTATTCCTGTTCTCCATATACGACATAATGGTTTCAATCGTCCCATATACCAATAGGATAAAAGAAATTGACCTTATAATGTGCTCAATTGAATTTCCAGGTATGATGAAAAGTGGAAATATGATGGATTTGAAGTATCGAGATTTTGGGAAAAATGATTTAATGCCATGTGAAAACGCAATGAAAAAGTACCCCACTGTCTGAATTCCTATTCCGAGAGTCTGAATCCAACTGTCAGGTTGTGCATATTTTAATATGAATAATTCTATCACGTACCCAAATCCAACGACTCCAAAACCTATGCCGATTGAAAAAAAGGCAATGTTTAGCCTAAATAATGTCGGGCTTCCAGTATTCTTGAATCCGATGTAGGAAAAAATTCCTAATGCAAGTCCAACAACAAACCCTAACAAGTTAAGAGATATTTCAAGAACTGTATCAGGTACGAACGCCAACTAAACGCACTAGCATTTTGAAATTAATTAAAGCCTTGTAGTAGCTTTTTTTCTACCACTCATCAAGAGTTCCTGCTGTAGAACCATTTGTGTCTTTGGTATAATCTCCTAATATGTCAGAATATATTGCATCCTTGTATGCTATGAATTTGACATATTCTCCATATGTCATATCCAAGGAACATTTTGAACACTTTACGTAGGAAAAATCATCCCCTAATTCGGCAATGTGGTCACATTTGGGGCACTTGACCTTCATACTATATCTTGGTATATTTTCCCTAATATCTCTTCTTAAAGAAATAAATTGCTAAACTTGATGGGTTTGTTATGGCAAGAACCTGCACCAAATGTAAACAGGAAATTCCTGATAATGTAGAACTAGATCCTATGGCAACTGTCTACCCTTGTTGTAATGCGTGTTGGGAGGAGTGGAAGCAATACAGAGTCATGGTTATGAATGAAATGCGGCTAGATATGTCAATGCCAGAACACAGAAAAGTGGTAAAAAAATACGAAAAAGTATTTGTTGGTGTAATGACGCCAGAAGGCGAGCTCGTAAATTTTGCTGATGAGAATCAGCGAAAGCCAGACAAGCCACTTTAAAGTCTTATTTCTTTTTTGGCCCGCTCAGGAATTATGAGGTAAAGTCTCTTTTTTGAATCATTATCAAGTAACTTTACAACTTCTTCTATGGTATTTGATATATTTTTTTTTTGTTCATCTGTTAATGAAAGATACACCTCTAAAATTCCGTCTAGATTAAACGCAATCATCTTTTCGGGATGACTTGCAATCTCAATAATATATGTGCTAAACATTATGCGTCTCTGTTCTTCTGATAGATTGCATAACACTTCAAGCCATGTCTTAAACAAGGTTGAAAACTTGTCAAACTGGATAGCGGGACCTGCCTGCAATGCATTATTTATGATCTCCATCCTGTCTTCATTTGACATTGAAAAAAACTCTGATAACCTTTTTTGTAGTATGGGTTTGCGAAGAAATTCGGGAAGATTTGCCAAGGTAACTATGATGTTTCCAGCATAATTTGGCTCTGACATGTAAAGTTGCAATTCATCTCCTTTGCTAAAATTGTATTGATAAGATTTGGCTTATCAAATAATTTTTATACCTTAAGCACTCCTAAACAGCCCTTCTTCTATCAAACCCAACGCCTCAACTGCCATCCAAGCATACCTTCAATCTTGTTTCACATCCCAAAATCGGGTCTTTCGTCAATTAGCATAGACAAGCGAAATGTGTATATGGAGCGATTGGAGCGTAAGATTGGAAAGACCGCTTTAACACATTTTTTGATTAAACATCTCAAAATTTCAAAACCTTCAAATTTTCAATTTATGCTTGTTTACTTTCCATATATTTTAGGACATTATTGATGAATCCAATAGTAGCACACAAAACAAACTTCGCATCATCTCGTATAAACACTATGGTCTTGTATTCTGGTTCATGAGGGTCTAAACTAAGATAAGAACGTAAAGACTTTCTCAATTCATTTAATCTTCTCGGTTTTTCTCCATCGCCTATTAATTTTGTAAAATAATTTTCTAATTCATTTCTATTACCTTGTTCCTGTGATGAAACATTTTTCTTTCCCCATTCTTTAATACCAGTTTCTAACGATTCGATCATCTTTCTGCATTCTTGTAGAACATCGCCATATCTACCATCCGACATTGCTTTACTAGCATCTCCATGAAACTTCACGATGTTTTCTGTTAAAGGAATTTCTGGAAAATCTATTTTTGGCATCTCGATTAACTCTATTTTATTAAATTCAGTCCTGTTAATATGGTCAACCCATTTTGACCTTGGGTATTCCCATTGGTTTCCCTGAATTTGAAAACTCAAAGCCTCAATCTTACTAAATCCATTTTGGTCAGAAATAATAATTCCAGACCCTGTATGTGCGCTATATTGAAATAAAAGGTCTTCCCCTCCTCTAACTTCTTCAATCTTATGAAGTAAATATGGAGATAATTTCAAAGTCAAGATCATTGTTGATATATCGTTAGTATTCACACGACAATAATGTTCTTGCTCAGCTAGTCCTAAGTTAATTTGTCTCTTTTTTGCACAGACAAGAAGATTTACTTTAGCATTGAGAATTTCCATAGAACTCGGCTGTGGTTGATTACTGGATAATTGTTGATATTTTATATCCAACAGTACGTTTAGTTGAGGTTCAAAAGAATTGGGTTGATTAAGTTCAACATTCCTTAACGAGCTAACAATCATCATGAAATTATGGCTTGGAAATTCTTTATTAAATCTTCTAAATGAATACACAATTGTA
>DAHUYT010000017.1 GCA_027315065.1 Nitrososphaerota archaeon
AAGATCCACTCTGCAGTATAGCTTGAGACATCATAACTAGATCCGAGTCTTAATGTCATTATATTAAACTTTTGTCAAAATAGAGAAAACACGATCCATGTGCTTCTTTGAAAAATACCTTACCGTGGTAATCTACGCCAGTTTTTTAAAGTTTGAAGATTGAATGATAGCATATTTTGTAAACTCTGTGTCTTTCATTGTATTTTTAAAGCATGAAACCAAACGAAGTAAAAAGACATGAAGGAAATTAAAACCGTCATAAGTTTTTACCTATGCGATACACAGTTTATCGTATTTTGATGTCTTATTCTTTTTATAGATCGTACTAACATTATACCATGTATGCAACATTCAACCTCCACAGTATCTAAAAAGACATATCAAGTAATTTTAGATAAAGATGAAGATGGCATGATATTTGCAAGATGTAACGAACTTCATGCTAATGCGGAGGGAAAGACCGAAGCCGAAGCAAAAAACAGCATCAAAGAAGTAATCGAATTGATGGTAGAGGATCTAGGCAAAGACAAAGGTTATAGTCTTAAATTTATTCGCAAATATAGTGAGTAAACTTCCTCGAGTTTCTGGTAATGCCATGATAAAATATCTTGCCAACAAGAAAGGATTCAGGAAATCACATCAAAAGGGAAGTCATGTTTCATTGCGTAATGATGCTGAAAACAGATTTACCTCGGTGCCATCCAAAAATGACGAACTAGGAACTGGTTTAACTAAACAAATTCTGGGTGATTGCGGGATAACAAGAGATGAATTTACTTTAGATTATCAGAATGGACTGATAAAATAAAATCATAGATTGGAAAATCCTAACTCTTCATCTATCATTAGTTCTGTTTTAAACCCCAAAAAAGCATACTTTAAAAAGTCTTTATGAAGAAAATGGCATTTTTGTATTTCTTGGAAGAAAGTTACGGTGGGAATCCATGCCAGTTTTTTAAAGTTTGAAGATTGAAAAGTAGCGTATTTTGAACTTGAGATATTTTTTGATAATTGTTGCGTTCTGTATATCTACATGTTTTGTCATTCTGCTAATTCACCCATATGGTGAACCTTGCAAGGAAGATGCAACATTAGGACCGGTTGGCGTTCCTGTCCACTGCCTTTTACTTTGGGATTCTGCTATGCTAATTGATACCATTGTACTCTTATCAGTGTAGGTGCTGGAACTAGTATCTTCAGAATTCTTAAGGAAAAATAAGAATAAAATCTTAGAAACTTGGTTTAAGAGAGTTTAATACTGCATTAAACTTTTGTCAAAGCCTAAACTCTGACTTGAAATTTTTATAAAATATTTGCATGTTGTTTTGTATAGTACTGATATTTTGAGTGATCTCTCTTGTTATTTCTTCATGTTTGACGTATGATGTAGAATTTGGATCGTCTCTGGATTTGTTAAGCCATAATTGGATGGTGGGCACGTCTACCTCCAGATGAAACTGTATCCCTATTGCGCTTCCAACCTTTACTGCTTGATTCTGATAGTCTTTTGAATGAGCAAGCCTTATGGCATTATCAGGAAGATCAAACGTGTCCCCATGCCAATGAAATACGGTGGCAGGACTCTGTATGTCTTTGAAGAGCCTAGATTTTGTAGTGTTGTCAAATTCGATATCACTGTAGAATCCTATTTCTTTTTTCTTGCCTTGGTAGACCTTGGCACCAAACGCCTTGGCAATAAGCTGAGATCCAAGACATATTCCTAGAACTGGGATCTCATTTTTGACTGCGTTTTGTATTAATACCAATTCATCCTTTATGTAAGGCAAGTCATCGTTAGCACTCTCTGGAGCACCAAGTATTACTATGACGCGGGGATCCATTGACGGGATTTTTTCTTTTTTTGCAAGAACCATTGTAATATCAAAACCGTCTTCTTCAAATAACTTACCTAGTGTGGCGATTCCTTCATTCCTTGTATTCTGTATTGCCAAGACATCTGTCATGGATGATTTTTTGAGAATTGCCTAATATGTATAATTCTGTTAATCTGTAAATGTTTGGTAAGAGTTACTGTTATCTTCTCTATTGCTGACAAATTTCTAATCATATATCGTGATAATAATCGTGGTAACGATAATAACACGCTGGGACGTTTTTACTGGCATCTTATCTCTCCATTTATAACGCATCACTAGAGATCAAACTAGAAATACGGATTAACCCTGGAACCAAAATGAGCACTAGGCAGTCATGTAGACGGAGATAATTTCAAAATGACACGCATGGAAACAGTCTTTGACAGTAGGCAAGATAATAGAACAGTAGAACCATATGTTTAATTGCAAAGATCATGTACCTTAATGACTCTGAGATCTCTGAGATACAACATTTCATAAAATCTCTCAATTCAAAAAAGCACTGTATCGTAGTAGTGGAGGGAAAGCGAGATGAGGAAGCACTCCGAAAACTCGGCTTTTCTGGCATGATCTGTCAGTTTCACAGCTTCAAGGGTCTGGTAAAGTTTGTAGACTCGATGCCCAAATACAAGAATCTGATTGTACTCCTTGATTACGACAGAAAAGGAGCATATCTTACTAAGAGGATAATCTTGCAGCTTGAACATCGTATGGCAGTAGATCTATCGTTTAGAAGAAAACTGGTTACAATAACAAAAGGCAAGGCACGTCATATTGAGGATCTGTCTCTGTATTCAAGAATGAATACTTGACAATAAGCACTTATATCTGCCCCTAAAGAATGCTAATTGATAAAAAATTAAGAGGTTAATGATTTGCCATATAGTGGAATTGTCAAGTATCACGTTAAGCTTAGCTTTGACGTAGATGGACTCGTCGAAAAAGCTGATATCATAGGCGCGATTTTTGGCCAAACAGAAGGTCTGCTCGGTCCAGAGATGAACCTAAATGAACTTCAGAAAGTATCGAAGGTAGGGAGAATCGAGGTTAACGCTACGAGCACGACTAATCAAACAAAAGGCGATGCCTTGATTCCCATGAGTACTGATATTAATACTGCTGCACTAATTGCAGCTGCAATAGAAAGCATCGATAAAGTGGGTCCATTCCAAGCTAACTTTAAACTGGAAGCAATTGAAGATATCCGTTCTGCCAAAAAGAAAGAGATTGTCGATAGAGCAAAACAGATTGTTCAGAAATGGTCTACCAAAACAATTAGTGAAGGCGACGAGATGCTAAAAGACGTACAAGAAGTAACCTCATCTGGAAAACTTGTTACATTTGGAAAAGAAAAATTAGCCTGCGGTTCGGGAGTTTCTGACTCTCCTTGGGTGATTCTAGTTGAAGGAAGAGCAGATGTGATAAATCTCCTAAGAGCGGGATTTGACAACGCACTTGCAATAGAGGGTGCAAGGATTGATGAGTCAATAAAATCGCTTTGTGAATCAAAGCAGAAAGTTGTAGCGTTTCTTGATGGGGACAGGGCAGGAGGTTTCATCTTGAAAGAATTAAAATCGCTTGTAAATGTAGATGTGATACACCGAGCACCGGATGGTGTCGAGGTAGAAGAACTTACACCTATCCAGATTGCTGAGATCCTAAAGGATACTGCAGAAGAGATGAAAAAAGAGACTACCAAACCAAAACTTCAGGATCCAAAAGACGAACCAATAGCAAACATTGTAAAGAAAGTATACCCCGATCTAAATGAATCTCTAGAGGCGGTAGCACTAGATGAAGGACTAAATAGTGTATTCAAAGTTCCTGTAAGCGAGATAGTATCGAAACTCTCCCCTGGCTCTGGAATAAAATATCTTGTACTAGACGGGATCATAACACAGAGACTCGTTGATTCAGCAAAACAAGCCGGAATAGAGTGCGTTGTAGGGCATAGGGCAGCAAATTTAAAATCAACTGATGGATTAACCCTTAAAACATTTACAGAGCTTGGTATTGCATAAAACTAATGCCGGAACTTAAGCTACAACACCTACTCACACTTGCAGAACTCTTTACCAAAGGTGCACGATATAATTACATTCCAATCACAACTTCATCCCTTGGGCAAAGCATACACAAATCTCAACAAGCAGCATCAAAACATCTCCTTGATCTAGAATCTGATGGGTACATCGAGCGGCTAAGGACTGGGCCCAGAGTCTCTATTAGAATTACAACCAAGGGACATGTAGAAATGTTGAAGATTTTCTCGGTCTTAAAATCAAGTCTTGAGACCTCACCACCACATGTGGAGTTCAAGGGAGTTATAATCTCAGGGATGGGAGAGGGAGCATATTATATGTCTATGAAAGGCTACACAAAACAGTTCAAGTCTAAGCTTGGCTATGTTCCATTTCCAGGAACACTCAATGTAAAACTCAAGGACAAAGAATTCATTGAGGCTAAACGATCACTTGATGCACACCCTGCAATAATGGTGAACGGATTCTCGGATGGTAAGCGTACCTATGGGTGGGTAAAGTGTTATCCTGCCAGGATCAACAACAGCGTGGACGCCGCACTGATTTTGCTAGAACGAACACATCATGATGATTCTGTAATAGAACTTGTTTCAAAGGAGAATATCAAAAAGTTGACGAAACTCTCAACAGGTTCTCAGGTCACAATTCAGGTCAATGTAAAACCCAAGATTTCATAATGATTGTACTGCGTGAATCTTAGATGCCGTATATGGATTTTCCATAATCGCTTTCTATCTTTGAGCTCTTGATATCTGGTATTGGGGATTGGAGCCTTGCAATGGATACATCTACTCCAATTTTTTTGCATCCATCTATGATGAACTTTTCTTGGTGTATCTGATCATATCCAAGAGCTACGATGTCTGGTTTTATGTGTTCTACAGTCTTAAATATGTCACCCTCGCGGCCAACTACGGCATAGTCTACCATTGATAGTGAACTGACAAGATCCCTTCGCAACTCCATGTTGTGCAACGGTATGCGTTTTTTCATCTTCTGTGCAGTGGCATCTGTTGCTACCACCACAACCAAGACATTTCCTAATGCTTTTGCACCCCTCAATGTATGTATGTGTCCAGGATGTATGATATCAAAGACACCTCCTGCCAGTACGACTCTGACAGAACCTCTTCCAATTTCAGTTAACGTCTTATCTTTTTCAATAAAACCATTTTTTACAAGAGAATCCAGTCTGCTTGATATGTAATCATGACTGATAGACAATTTTTTCCTTATCATCTCTACCGGATCTTCTCCAGAAAGTGATGAAACATAACATGTTGAAACTATTTCCTTGTCAAATGCATCCAACTATATCATCAGATCTGAATCTTTACCACTTGATTAATCTATGTAAGTTCTGTGCCTTCGGGGCGATAAAGGTATCTTACTAAACTGTAACTTTGAATGTGTATGCTAAGGATTCATGACTGCATGCTATCCACCTCATAGTTTCACATGTATCGTATTTAGAATCAGAGCCTGAATAGTCCTTGCAGATACTGGGCGCTGTCTTGATAAAACCGCATGATAGACGATTTATGATCACATTTGATATGGAGAATCTATGTCCATGGGTCTATCCCCTTGGAGAGGCGCAATGCATCAATTAGACCCTCTGCGTACCCGATGCTAAGTATAGCAAGCTCTTCTTTTCCCTCGCTTTGAAATTTTTCAGCATCATCAATATACAAACATGCATTTTCTATGACTGGTTGCACACTCTTGTCGTCCTTGAACATCTTGATAACCTCATCTAGTGCATTTCTTGCCTTTGGAACATACTTTGAAATCATTTGGTCTGATATTTTTCGGATCTTTGATGAATTATCAAATGGTTCATCAAGACACTTGGCAAACACCTTGAGTGCGTCTGTTTCTGTAAAATGCATCCTTCCTGGAATGATGATGGTATGCGGAGGTTTTCCAAAATTCATCTTGACTAGATCTGAAAGTTTTCCAGCTATTATGCTCTGGGTTCTTGAACCAATTCTTGAAGCTACTATTGTAAATGTTGATTCATCTATGATGTTTCTTTTCTGTTCATTTTCTGTAGATGAAAGACTTGATATTGCATCTTTTGGATCTAAAAAGAAATTCTCAATTCCACTGTATTCAAGTATCAAAATACTATGCATTCCTTTTACAAGGTTCTCGTAAATGGTATGGTATACGGTACTCCAAGACTGTTGTTCTCTCATTATCGTGACAGGGCGCCCAATCTTGTAGTACTGCAGCCCGCACTCGCCCACAAGAGATGGGATTGCAGATGCCGCATGTATGGTCTTGGTCTTTATCTTTTCAATCTCTGCTCTAGTTCGTAGCTCGATATGGGTGGTTGCAATGTAAGGATCACCATACACAAGAAGAACAACCGTTCTCTTCTTTGCCTCGGAAAGAATCATCTTGCCATCCTCTACAATCCATCGTGGAGCCACCCTGAATTTTTTTTTGACAAGTTTTTTTATTTTGGACTGCTCACTTTTTGGCATAGGACTTGTAAAGTTTTCAAAGAAAACCAGATCAGCTTTTTTTAAAATCTTTATCGTGTCATTGCTTATTCCATCAATTCCTGATATGCCAAGACCGATAAACCACAACATAGCAAGAATCTCTTTTTTGTATATTTTGATGTTCGTTTTATGTCATTTGTCAGAACTTTGGTTATCATGCAATCTTTTTAAGTGGTACAGCATTCGTTTGAAAACCTCTATACTTCTAAGATATTCATCGGTTGATACGTGTTCATCTATAGTATGTGATGCATGGGGGTCACCAGGACCATATGTTACAACTGGGATATTAAGGGAGTTTCCTATAATGTTCATATCTCCTGTTCCTGTCTTTCTGATAAGTTGCGGCCTTGCCTTTTCAACATCTAGTATTCCCAATGTCAATGCCCTGACAAGAGGAGAACTATGCGGAGCCTCAAACGGCTCTGTCTCGTCTAGAATGGAATAAAATGCATTTACTCCTTGCTTTTTGGCAACCTCTTGAACTGTCGTTGCAATTTTTTCTCCAACCATTTTGCAGTTCATGTCTACTGGAATTCTGATGTCCATGATGGCATCGCATTCCACTGCAGTTACGTTGTGACTTGTACCTCCTTTTATCTCTGTAAGTGCTGCGGTCAACATCATGCTTTTTGGTTTGTCTTCTTGGTTTCCTTCTAGCGTTTCCTTTATCGCGGTAGTGAAAACATATGATTCCTCAATTGCATTTTTTGCAAGCCATGGAGCACTAGCATGAGCACTATCACCAACGTTTATCTTCAAGTTTATGGCGATTCTTCCCTTGTATGCGATGGTGATATTTTTTATGCTGCTAGGTTCGCCAAAAATTGCGTAGTCAATGTCTAATTTCTGTTTGACCAAGCTTTTGATTCCTGTTGCATTTCCTTCCTCATCTACTACTGCCGCAAAGACCACCATTCCGCTGTTATTTTGAACAGATGCAGCTGCAAGCAACATTGACATCAATGGTGCCTTTGCATCAGAAGCCCCTCTGCCATAGATATACCCATTCTCATTTCTTACCTTGATCTTTCCTGGAACCGTATCCATGTGACCGCAAAGAAGTATCTTGGGAGAACCTGAGCCCTTTGTTGCAATGAGGTTTCCTACCTCATCCACGCGAATATTCTCAAAACCCAAGTCGTCACACTTATCTGCCAGAAATTCTGCAAGAGGTTTTTCAGAAAGTGATGGCGTGTAAAGCCTTAGAGCCTTCTCTAGCATCTTTATTGCATATCTTGGTGTAATGGTGATTGAAGAGTCCAATTCTTATTTTCTCGATTTCATTGCGTAGTCTATCATCAAGGCCGGTATATCTACGCCAGTAACTCTTACGGTATTTTTGTATTCCGTTGTGTTGTTGACCTCGTGAACCACTAGGCCTTTTTCCTTGCTTTCCATAAGATCTATGCCTACTATCTGTCCCTGCACTACATTTTTTGCCTTTATGCAGATGTCTTCTAATTCCTTTGTTATCCTCATTGACTCAGCCTTTCCGCCTAGAGCCATGTTTGTCTTCCACTGGCCATCCCCGGAGTAGCGATAGATTGCCGCAATCACTTGGTCACCTATCATGATGGCCCTGATGTCACGGGGGGGCCGGTTGACAAATTCTTCCAAATAATACACCTGATAAATTGGATACATAGTTTCTCTTGTCTCCATTATTCCTTCTGCAGAATCTCGATCATTTAGTAAAGCAATCATCCTGCCCCAACTTCCGACAGTGGGTTTTAGAACCATGGGATATCCTCTTTTTTCTAAAATCTCAAGTGCAGCTTCTTCGGAGAATGCTACTGCACTAAATGGCGTAGGAATTCCATTTTTTACCAAGAGCATGTGGGTGAAGAGCTTGTTTCCTGCGAATATGCTGGTGTTCAGACTGTTGATTACGTTAACTCCTTTTCCCTCAAGTGCTGCAGTAGAGTGCAGACTACGATAATAACTGACACATCTCTGTATGGCAGTACCATGTCTTTCTTCGGTCTTGTCTAAATCAATGGATAAACTCTTGCAATCTACCATCTTTGTATCGACGCCTTTTTTCTTTGCGGCATCAAACAGAGCCTTTTCTTCCCACCTGATGGTATCGTAGAGTATCGATAGACCTGAACTCACTGGCCCCAGTCCTCACCAACAGTTTGTGCTGGTTTTAACTCAAAGCCTGAGGATCCTTTGGATAACTCAAAACTTGCACCACAGTCTGGACAAGTCACAATCTCTCCTTCCATGGAGTCTTTTGGAGGATTGATGTTGGCATCACATTCTAAACATTTCATATTATTTACCTGTCTTTACCTTAACTTGGGTGTCATTAATTATCTTTCTTTCAAGCTTATCATCAAGAGGTATCTCAAGCAAATCCCCCATTCTTAGATTCTTGAGGCCGGCTGCTACCTTCTTTGCATGTTCCTCGTCTTGGTCAAGACCTAGAATGGACATGAGATATGCTGCGCCATTCTTGCCTGCAAGCTCGCCAAATACAATTTTTCTCCTATTGCCTACCACTTTTGGTTCTATTGGCTCATAGGCTGCGGGGTTTCTAAGTATTGCAGCAAGGTGGGTTCCTGCCTTGTGCTTGTACGCAGTTGAACCAACAATTGGTTTGGAGTCATACGGGACAATTCCTGTGTACTGCTCAATCAGTCTTGATAGGTCCATCAGCATGTCAAGTCTAAAATTATTTGGAGACCTGTAAAGATATGTAAGTGCTACTGCAGTCTCTGCAAGAGCAGGTATGCCCGTTCTTTCACCTATGCCGTCGATAGTAGTGTGAATTTGATCAGCTCCTCCATCGCATCCTGCAAGAGCATTAGATAAAGCAAGTCCAATGTCATTATGACAGTGTACATCAAGTGGGGTCTTTATTTTCTCACGAACTGACTTTACTAGGTTGTACATGCCGTTTGGTCTCATTATTCCAACCGTATCCGGTATGCTGATTCTGTCAACGCCGGCATCTGAAATCTCTTTGCAAATTTTGATGAGAAACTCTGGATCAGCCCTACTACCATCCTCAACCGTGAATCGTATCTTGAATCCATGTGATTTTGCATACTCTACTGTTTCCACAGCTCTTCGTAATGCTTCCTCTCTTGTTATTCTCAACTTGTCTTTCAGATGAATGTCAGATATACCAAGATAGGTTGCCATCCATGTAGCATTGCATTCCAGCGCGATATCTACATCTTCCTTTAGAGCACGCACGTGAGCTACTATGTCTGCCTTTAGTCCCTGCTTGATTATTGTTTTGGTGGCTTCTTTATGATCTGGCGAAACTACTGGTGAAATTTCAATCTGGTCAACGCCAAAATAGTCCAGCATCCACGCAATCTGAATTCGTTGCTTGTTGGAAAATGTAACACCTGGGTGCTGTTCTCCTTCCCTTAGAGTGCTATCTAAGATGCGAATCTTCTTTGGTTTTACCCCTACCTCGTTATATCTGTACGCGTAATAATTCGGATCGTCCATTACTGATATAGTATCAAAATTTTGGAAATATAAACATATTCGTACAGATTTCGGCTAGTTTTGTATCTTTTGTAACTGTTTTCGCTAATGATTGTAATTTAGAGTCGAATTTCGTTTTATGATACGGTTCTCAGTATTATGACAGTATTTGTGTCAAAAACACCTGGCACCTTGCGCAACGTATCTATGCATGCATTGATCTCTGTGATGTTTGGGGCCCTTATGATTGTAGCAATATCATACTGTCCAGTTATCTCATACACTGTATTGACTCCTTGTAGTTTTGAGAGTCGTGCTGAAACCTTTGAAGTGTCAGTTGAAGAATCAACCGATATCAGAATTATTGCGCTAGTTGAATTGCCGTCTCCAATCTCTATCGTGAATTTTTTTATTGCACCGCCCTCGAGTAGGTTTTTCACTCTTCTCCTAACGGCAGATTCAGAGAGCCCAAGCTCCCCACCTATCTCTACAAAAGATTGTCTGGAATCCTTCTTTAACATCTCAATTATTGTTTCATCTGTCTTGTCTCTAGACATTTCTTCTTTGTACCTCTTTTGTTAGTAAAAGGTCAAGAGTTTCTAAAGCTTTGTTTATGTCATGCTCTGAAATAACAAGAGGAGGCAATAGTCTAAGTATGTTTTTTCCAGAATAGAGCAACAACAAATTATTTGCAATTCCATCAAGCAGGATGTCTTTTACTTCAAACTTCATCTCCACGCCAATCATGAGCCCCTTTCCTCGTATTTCACGAATTATCTTGTGTTTTTCTTTTAGTCTATCAAGTCCTTCACGGAAGATCTTGCCCATCTTGGCGGCATTCTCAATTAGCTTATCTTCTGTCAAGGCTTGAATTGCAGCAATTCCTGCAGCACATGAAAGCGGGTTGCCACCAAAGGTTGAAGATTGTTCGCCTTTTCCAATACATGCTAGAATGTCTGGTTTTACAAGAGTTGCACCCATTGGTACACCTCCTGCAATTCCCTTTGCAAGACACATGATGTCAGGTGCTGTTTCCCAATGTTGGCCTGCCCACATCTTACCAGTCCTTCCAAGACCTGATTGGATCTCATCAAATATCAAAACAATCCCTTTTTCATTGCATATCTTTCTTACTTCCTGCAAGAACCCATCTGGTGCCACATGAATCCCGCTCTCTCCCTGTATTGGCTCTAGTATGATGAGTGCAGTGTCGGGAGTTATTGCGGATTTTAATGCCTCAATGTCTCCAAATGGAGTAAATGACACGTTACTTAGTAGTGGCTCAAATGCCTTGCGGTATTTTGGATTAAATGTGACTGATAGTGAGCCGAACGATTTTCCATGGTAAGAACCATTCATTGCAATCATTCCCTTTTTACTTGTGAACTTGCGAGCAAATTTTATTGCAGCTTCTACTGCCTCTGTACCGCTATTATTGAGATATACATGACCAAGACCTGGAGGCGAAATCTTGATGAGTTTTTCAAGAAACTCTTCTCGGGTCTTGTTGTAAAGTGAACTGTGAACAGTAATTATTTTATCAAGCTGGGTCTTTAGCGCTTTAACTACTCGGGGATTGCAGTGTCCAACAAGGGCGACGCCGTATCCTCCCATACAATCTATGTATTCTTTTCCGTCCAGGTCCCAGACATGAGATCCAAGTCCTCGCTCTATTGTTACAGGAAACCTCTGGTAAATATTTCCCATGAATTGATCTTCTGTCATTTTGATATCACCGTACAGTTGTCATTAGCAATGGCTCTTGATATTGGGTTTTCTCTCTGACCGCTTGCAACTAGTGCCTGCTTTACGCCCATCTCTATTGCTTCTGTAGCGGCTAGTATCTTCTTTTCCATTCCAAATCCTATCTTCGGAAGCATCGCCTTGGCTTCATCAAGTGATAATCTTGCTACTAATTTGCCATCCATCAAGAGGCCATCTACATTGGTGAGGAATAGGATTTTATCTGACTGCATCTTGCCTGCAACATACGCTGCTGCCCTATCGCCATCAACGTTTAGAAAATCAAACTCCTCGCTTGTGGCAATAGGTGAGATTACCGGTACATATCCATGGTCTAGGATTATTTTGATAAGGCTAGAGTTGATCTCGCGTATCTTACCAGTATATCCGCCGTCAATTATCATCTTTCTTCCCTTTTCATTCATGACAATTAGTTTCTTTTTTCTCTCTGCTTGAATTATCTTGCCATCAATACCTGAAAGGCCCACTGCATTGATTCCATTCTTCTGCAGCATTCCAACTATTATTTTATTTATCTTTCCTGACATCACCATAGTGAAAATTTCTGCAGTCTCCTTGTCAGTATACCTGCTTTTGATGCCTCCTGGTGATACTATGAATTTTTGTTCTTTGCCCAGAGCTTCTGAAATCCTTGTCACCTCCTTACCTCCTCCATGGACAAGAATTACCTTCTCATGCTCTGAGACTTTTTTCAAGTCTGATATCGTGGAGGGATGTAGACCATCAACCACACTTCCTCCTATTTTTATTGTAATCATCTTTTCACACAGGAGTTAGTGGAGAATACGCCAAACCTTCCATCTCATTGAATCCTGACATCACGTTCAGGTTTTGTATGGCAGAACCCGCTGCACCTTTCATTAGATTGTCTGATGCTGATAATACTACTAGTCTATTGTTGTCTTCATCGATGTCAAATCCTACATCGCAAAAGTTAGAGCCCACCACAAATTTCGGATCAGGAAACTTGTAGAATCCTTTCTTGTCGCGGATTAGCCTTATGAATCTCTCATTTTGATATTGCTCACGGTATATCTTCCATATGTCCATCTCTGTTACTTCTTTTGTGAGAAACGTGTGGTTTGTACATAAAATTCCTCTTACAATATCTACTGCATGTGGACTCATTGATACCTTGATCTTCTTTCCAGCTGCTTGGCTTAACTCCTGTTCGATCTCACCTGTGTGTCTATGTTTTGTTGGCTTGTACGGTCTAACAACACCAGATCTCATTGCATGATGAGTTCCTGCCTCAGAACCGGCTCCAGCCCCGGAAGAACCTATCTTGGAATCTACTATGATGTGCTCTGTATCTATGATCCCTTTTTTTACTAGTGGGTATAGTGCCAAAATTGATGTAACTGCCATGCATCCTGGGCATGACACAATCTGTGCTTTTTTGATCTCTTCTCTGTGAAGTTCTGGGACTCCAAATACTGACTTTGAAAGATAGTCTGGGTGTGTATGTTGCCACCCATACCATTTGTCATAGTCTGAAGCATTGTGTAATCTATAATCTGCACTCAAATCAATTACTTTCATTCCTCTATCGTACAGCTCTTTTACAATATCTACTGCAGTACCATGTGGTACAGAAGTAAATACCAAGTCACACTTGTCTGACAACTTGTCATAATTTAATTCTGAAAAAGTTAGATCAGTGAATCCCTTGAGACTTGGTTGAACTCTGGAAATGTATTCTCCAACATGCTGTCTTGAAGTGACTGTTGTAATCTCAACTTTTGGATGGCTGATAAGCAGCCTGAGAATCTCACCGCCGACATATCCTGATGCTCCTATTACTCCTATTCTCATAAGTGATCTCCTAGCATAACATGGTATAATTTAAACTCTAAAATTTTCTAAACTTTATTTTATCTGACAGCTAAATTAACTGCATACTCTACAATTTCTTTTGGAATGTTACGTTTAGCAACCTTTGCTAGCCCCTTAAACTCTACAGTGTTGTTGACCTCGTGAACCACAAATCCTCTTTTTTCATCTTCCATTATGTCAATTCCAAGAATTCCTCCACCTACGGCTTTTGATGCTTTCATGCAAACATCTTCTAGTTCCTTGGTTATCTCACAAGGCACAGGTTCTGCACCCAACGCAATGTTTGTCTTAAATCCGCCAGTTGAAGTCCTGTACATTGCGGCTATCACCTGATCTCCAACGGAAATTACGCGTATATCTCTGGGTGGTCTCTTTACTGCTTCTTGCAGATAAAATATTCTGTCAAGTGGGCCGTCAGTTATCTCTCTTACCTCTAAAATGGCATCAGCTGTCTCTCTGTCCTTTAGTAGTATTACTCCTCTTCCCCAACTTCCTATGATTGGTTTTATGACTAGTGGATATCCTTGCCTGTCAAGTGTTTCTACTGCAGACTCGGACGAAAACGAAAAGTAAGTCTTTGGGGTGGGAACATTATGTTTCTTTAACAGGAGGGATGTAAACATTTTATTTCCGCAATTATTTGCAACCTCTAACCTATTGAATACTGGAACATCAAGAAATTCTAGACATGCTGTAAAATGCAAGCCACGGAAATAACTGACGCATCTTTCTAGTACTACGTCACCAAAATCAAAATCGCTTTTCTTGCTTTCTGTACTGATGTTTGTTGTCTTTGCATCTATCATCTTTGTATCATGTCCGAGCTCTATTGCTTTTTCCTCTAGCATTTTTTCCTCTAGTCTTACTCTATCGAACACGATACGGAATTTGGGCATTTACTCTCCCCAATCTTCGCCTACTTTTTCAGCATGCTTTAGTTCGCACACACTACCGTTCTTTGAAGCAATCTCGAAATCTGCCCCGCAATCAGGACAAGATATTATTTCTCCAACACTTGCATCGTCTGGAATTTTTAAATTTGCATCACATTCTGGGCATTTCATTCTTTGATTTTTCACCTCTTTTTTAGTAATTTATTAGCTTCTGTTGATTGAAGTCCCCACAATTCTACAAATCCCTTTGCAAGGGTCTGGTCAAAAGTGGAACCTGAACCATACGTTGCCAAATCATGACTGTACAATGAATAATCTGATTTTCTCCCAACAACTCTAAGACTTCCTTTGAACATTTTTAGTTTTACAGTTCCGTTAACCCTTTTTTGGGACGCATTGATAAACATATCTAAATCTGTTTTTAGAGGATCTTGCCAGAGTCCAGAATATACCAGCCATGACCATTCTGAATCAACCATTGCTTTGAACTTTAATTCGTGTTTTGTGAGAACCATTTTTTCTAGATCGGTATGCGCCTCAATTAGGCACAGAGCTGCAGGCGTCTCATACACCTCACGAGATTTTATTCCAACAACTCTATCTTCGATATGATCCACTATTCCGATTCCTGATGCTCCCGCCTTTTTGTTAATGTACTCGATTAATTCAATTGGTTTTAGGCTTTTGCCGTCTACTGCCGCAGGTACTCCTTGGCTGAACTTGATTTCCAAGTATTGTGGTCTATCTGGCAGGTTCTTGGTCTTGACCCAGATGAATGCATCGTCTGGGGGTTCTGTATATGCGTCTTCCAACTCTCCGCCCTCGATTGCCCGTCCCCATATGTTTTGGTCTATGCTGAATCTTTTTGCTGTAGTATCGATCTGTATTCCATGTTTTTTTGCAAATTCTAATTCTACATCGCGAGTAAGATTGAGATCTCTGATGGGAGCTATGATCGGAAGAACAGAACCTGATCGCATAGTGACATCAAATCGCACTTGGTCGTTTCCTTTTCCAGTACAGCCATGAGCCAACGCCTCGGCATTTTCTTTTTTGGAGATCTCTACAACTTTTTGCGCAATGAGTGGTCGTGCAAGAGCAGTTGCAAGACAATATTTCTTTTGGTATAATGCATTTGCTTTGATTGATGGTAAAATGAAATCAGTTACAAATTCATTTCTTGCATCAATATTATAATGTCTTATCACTCCAAGTTTTTTTGCCTTGGCTGTAATCTTTTTCAGATCGTCACCTTGTCCGACATCAACTGTAATGGTAATGACATCTAAGTTGTGTTTTTCTTGTAGGTATTTTACGACGACGGATGTATCCAATCCGCCAGAGAAAGCTAAAACTGCCTTTCCTTTCATTGAGGTTTTCTGTGATCAGATTTTAGCATTTATCTTTTATGATCCTCCGTTTTGCTTGCTTTATCTTGGTAAAAATTACAAATTATTTTTTTAATCGATAAGATATGTCTAATTAGTCCAAGCTAAAATTCGAACACTATTTAACCATAATATTATAACGCTGTTATGTGAAAATAACTCGGTTTGTGTATGTCTATAACAACATATGGTATGGCAAATACTGGTAGAGGATTATAAATAATGACCAAACTTCAGGCAAAAAACATTGTAAAGCACTTTGATCATAATGGTACTTCTGTACTTGCTCTGGATGGAATAAACTTGGATGTACAAGAAGGCGATTTTGTATGTATCGTGGGCCCATCTGGTTGTGGCAAGTCAACTTTTTTGAATATTTTAGCTGGACTTGAAAAACCTGATGATGGCGAAATCCTGCTCAATGGAAAACCGATCTCCATGCCGGGGCCTGATAGAACGATGGTATTCCAAGAAGGTGCGCTCTTTCCATGGCTTAATGTAATAGATAATGTAGAATTTGGGTTGAAAATAGCAGGAATTCCAAAGGACGAACGAAGGCAAATTTCACAACGATATCTTGACATGATGCAATTGACAAAATTTGCAGATTCATACATTTATCAACTCTCAACCGGAATGAAACAAAGAGTTGCAATAGCAAGAGCTATTGCTTTGGATCCGGAAATTTTACTTATGGATGAACCATTTGCTGCTCTTGATTCGCAAACAAGAGATTTGTTATTGGTGGAACTACAACTAATTTGGGAAAGAACAAAAAAAACTATCCTTTTTGTAACGCATAACATAGCAGAGTCAGTCGTATTGGGAAATCGAGTTGAGATATTCAAACACAGGCCATCTAAAATAAAAAAAGAAATCATAATAGATTACAGAAGACCACGATTGGCTGAGGACGAAAATCTCCGTAAGTATCAACATGAAATTATTCAAGAGCTAAAGAGCGAAATTATTGAACAAAAGAAGGCCGGTGACTAGTTCTGACAAAAGGAATCACAGTAAAAAGAATCATGTTCTATGTTGGACTTGTTATAGTCTGGCAACTAGTATCTTCATCTCATTTTCTTTCTGAGCAAGTGATCCCATCTCCATTTGAGGTTGGTAAAGCATTGATCATGGGTGTGAAAGACGGAAGCTTGGTGTACGGTATTGCAACTAGCATGTGGAGGTTAATTGTAGGACTTGCAATTGCTATAGCAGGTGGTACAGTACTTGGTATATTTATTGCCAGATATGAAACTGTTAATCAGACAATAGGATCATTACTTCTTGGTTTACAATCAATACCATCTGTAGCGTGGGTGCCATTGGCATTTCTGTGGTTTGGTAAAACCGATGGGGGCGTAATATTTGTAACATCCATTGGAGCTCTGTTTGCTGTAGCCATAACTACTCATTCTGGAATAAAAAGTGTACCTCTTGAATTTATAGCAGCTGGCAAGAACATGGGAGCTAGTGGACTGCAACTTATAACAAGTGTAATTCTACCTGCATCATTCCCACATTTAATTTCTGGTTTCAAACAAGGGTGGTCATATGCATGGAGGGGGGTCATATCTGCAGAAGTCATTTTTTCTGTGTTGGGATTAGGTTCTTTGCTCAACTTGGGTACTAAAGAAAACAACATATCTCAAGTGATCGCCATTTTGATTGTAATAATGTTCATAGGAATTCTGGTAGATGCGTTTGTATTCAAAAGACTTGAAAGAAGTATTATGTCAAAGTGGGGTCCCCGGTAACGATAATCTATTTGTTTGATTATTTCTTGCTAAAGGTTACGTAGTACTCCAAGTGCAACCTTGAAATCATTTGGAGAGCTTAAAAGCACATCACCTGCAATTTTATGAACCTCTTTTACAAATTTTACCATGTCCTTGTTGTACTCTGACCAGTCGAGGTTAAGCATCTGTGCTGATTTTTGGTTAAGATCTGATGCTAACAGTATGCATGGTATTATCCTAAACCCTTGCGGTTTTAGCTTGTCAA
The DNA here is from genome assembly GCA_027315065.1 of Nitrososphaerota archaeon. GTDB lineage: Archaea > Thermoproteota > Nitrososphaeria > Nitrososphaerales > Nitrosopumilaceae > Nitrosotalea. The sequence continues at coordinate 17,768 of DAHUYT010000017.1, forward strand.
CTATGGTTGTTACCTGATCAATGGAACTTATGACCTGGGTGAAAAACCCCTTTGGTTGGGCCTCTATTTTTTTATGAATCTTGTCAAAGTCAGGGTTACTTGAAATTGAGAGATAAAGATCAATCTTTTCTCCAAATCCCTGCTCGTTGAATTGCTTTACAACCTCACTTGGAATTAGCTTGGAATCCTTGGGGCCTGTAGGTGGTGGGTCTCCCTTGACTATCAGAACACCATTCAAGTCCAAAAGTATTGCATCACAGATGGTTTGTGTAATCGAAGTATGGTTTCTGTCTCTCACTCGAACACTTGCAGTGATCTTTATCTTGTTATTGGAATTTTTAATGAAAAATCCTGCCGTTATGGGAGATATCCTTGGAATCCCAAGAACAGAATCAGTCACATGCATGCCATCACATATCTTTCCTACCTCAACTGATTTTGATTTGAACCTATTAACAGATTCTTGTAACTCCCTGTGTGAAAGTATTCTATTCTGTATTACCTTGGGTGGATTTAGTTCATAAATTATCGTCATAAAAGAGTGTCACGACTACTTGATTATAACCTTTGAAGGAAGTTAACATATGACAATGCAAAAGAAAATTAATAGATTAAAAACTACCCCACTTACTGTTGGTAACGAAGATCCCGCTTGTAGATCTAATGAAGCAAAAGATAGTGCTCCTTGATGGTGCCATGGGAACCGAGATTCAAAAATTAAATCCCCAGTCGGGAGATTTTCCAGACGGCAAGGACGGCTTCAATGACGGTCTGTCTTTTACAAGACCTGAATGGATCAAAAACATACACAGAAACTATCTCAAGGCAGGTGCAGATTGTATCGAGACTAATACATTTGGTTCAAACAAGCTCAAGCTTGAGGAATATGGTTATGGCAATAAAACATTAGAGTTTAATAAAAAAATTGCAGAGCTTGCAGTTGATGTCATAAAAGAGTTTTCTGACACCCCAAGATATGTAGTAGGTTCCATGGGTCCAACTGGGTTTTTACCAAGCTCAAATGATCCGTCGCTTGGACAAATACCACCTGAAAAGATAAGGGAAGCATTTGAGATCCAGGCAGAGGGTCTTATCTTGGGTGGCGTGGACGCATTGCTAATTGAGACAAGTCAAGACATCTTGGAGGTAAAGATGGCAATAGAAGCATGTCATGATGCCATGAAAAAGACAGGAAAAAAAATTCCAATCATTGCAAATGTGACACTAGACAAGTATGGCAAGATGTTACTTGGGACAAATATTCAGGCAGCATATACAACCGTGTCAGATATGGGAATAAGCGCATTTGGGCTCAATTGTTCCACAGGTCCTGTTGAGATGACCCCGAGCATACAATGGTTAAATGAACAAAATGATCTACCGCTACTTGTTGTACCAAATGCGGGAATGCCAGAAAACCAAGGAGGGAAAGCAGTTTACAAGATGACACCTGAAGATATGTCCAAAGTAATGAGGGATTTTCTGTCTCGATATGGAAAAGTCAGAATAATAGGCGGCTGCTGCGGCACCAGTACTGAACATATAGCACTCTTAAGAAAAATAATTGATGAAATGCAATCAGAAAATAAGCGCTAGGTATTTAGAAAAAGCAATTTAGAATGACTAGTATGAAAGATCCTAGAGTAAGTTCTGCACTAAAAGCAGTGGAACTAAGACAAGATCCACCTCCTCTGATTATAGGGGAGAGACTTAATGCGCAAGGATCAAAAAAGGCCAAGGAATGTGTTCTAAATGATAATTTTGAAGAATTGGTAAAAATTGCCAGAGATCAAGTAGATGATGGGGCCCACTGTCTTGATGTATGTGTTGCCACAACAGAACGTTCAGATGAACTTGAGTTTATGAAAAAACTTGTAAAGTTACTTAGCCTCGAAATCGAGGCGCCACTTGTGATTGATTCTACCGAGCCCAAAGTCATTGCATCTGTACTAGAACAGATTCCTGGAAAACCAATCATTAATTCGATTAATCTGGAAGGAGACGGGAGCAGGTTTCATTCATTAGCTCCTCTTATGGTGCAATATGGTGTTCCAGCGATTGCCATGTGCATTGGACCAAAAGGGATGGCAAAGACTCCACAGGAAAAGCTTGAAACAGCAGAACTTCTTGTTGAAACAGGAAAAAATTATGGGCTACAAGAACAACACTTTATTTTTGACGTTCTTACTTTTACGCTAGCCACCGGTGAGGCTGAATTTCTTGATGCCGGAAAAAACACTCTGGAAGGAATCAGCCTGATTAAGAAGAGATTTCCAGGCTCGTTTACAACACTTGGACTAAGTAACATAAGCTTTGGTCTAGCTCCAAGGGCAAGAAAGATACTAAATGCTGTATTTCTATATCATGCAGTAAAAGCAGGCCTTGACACTGTAATAATAAACCCAAAAGATGTGATTCCGTATGCGGAAATAGGTGAGAAGGAAAGGCATGTTGCAGAGGATCTAATATTTAACAAGCATCCAAATGCTCTTGCAGAGTTTATCGCGTACTTTGAGACAACAAAAGGCGTGGCTCAGATTGTAGCAAAGAAGGCAGAGGTAGATCCATCATGGCCCGCGGGTAAACGCTCCAACTTTAGAATAGTGAACCGGATTCGTGATGGCATAGAAAATGACGTTGTAAGTGCGATATCGGAAAAGATTCCAGGTGCATATGACATCTCTGAGAAAGAAGGAATAATGGTAATTGATGCACCAAAAGAGGTCACGCATCCAGCTGCAATTAAGACATTAAATGATGATCTATTGCCTGCAATGAAGGAGGTAGGTGACAAGTTTGGTGCAGGAGAACTCATTTTGCCGTTTGTATTAAAATCTGCAGAATGCATGAAGGTTGCAGTTGCAGAACTTGAAAAATATCTTCTAAAGGAGAAAGGCAGCACCAAAGGAAAACTTGTCCTAGGTACAGTTTACGGTGACGTTCATGATATTGGAAAGAACCTGGTCAAGACGATTTTTGAGAACAACGGATACACCGTATTTGATCTAGGAAAACAGGTTCCACTGCAAAAGTTTCTTGAAAAGATTGAAGAGGTAAAGGCAGATGCGTTAGGGCTATCGGCACTCTTGGTATCAACATCAAAGCAGATGCAGTTATTCGTAGAGCATGCAAGAAAAAACAACATGCAAATTCCAGTACTGTGTGGAGGGGCCGCAATTAACAGTAACTACATAAATCGTGTCGCAAAAGACGGTGGCATATACAAGCCAGGTGTGTTTTATTGCAAAACAATGTTTGACGGTCTCAAGACAATGGACAATCTCGTGTCACCAGAAAAGCTAAAGTTTGTCGAGCAATGGCAGCAAAGAATTGAGAAATGGACTGAAACCATAGTTGAAAAACCAGAAGGACAGGAAATAGAGCATAGCAAGATAAAACCAGTCACCCCCCCAACCCCGCCTCATCTAAATAAAAAGATAAGATTCGAGCCCGGGGATATTGACCTAAATGAAGTGTGGGAATTCCTTGACAAGAAATCCCTTTTTGTCCTATCATGGGGTCTGAGAGGCAAGTCTGCTAAAGAATCGGAGGCAGAACATGAAATACTTCTTGAAGAATGGAAGAAAAAAATTCTTGCAGAAAAATTATTTGAACCAAGAGCTGTTTATGGATATTTCAAGTGTCACGGGGAAGATGGACGTCTAACTGTGGATCATCCAAATGGAGAAAAACTTGTGTTTGAGTTTCCGCGTTCGTCTAGGACAAAACATCTGTGTCTTGCTGATTATTTTGGGAAAGACGATGTAGTGGCTTTTCAAGCAGTAACAGTGGGAAACAAGGCCTCTGAGATAATCGAACAATGGAACAAAGAAGACAAGTATACTGACGCATATTATCTACACGGTCTTGCTGTTGAAACAGCAGAAGCAATGGCTGCATGGATAAACCAAAAAATAAAAGACGAGCTAAAGATTGGAGGAAAGTGTGGATTACGATATAGCTGGGGATATCCAAGCTGCCCTGATGTATCACAACACTATATTGTTTGGAAACTGCTGGAGCCGGAAAAATCTGGTATGACACTGACAGAATCAGGACAGATAATACCAGAACAATCTACTGCTGCCATGGTTGTACATCATCCTGAAGCTGAATATTTTGCACTTTGATCACAACAGAAAATAACAAACCGTAACATTAGTACCATATTGAAACTGGAAAAAATAAAGAACGCACTGTCAGGCTCTATGTCGGCACAAGTTCGAGACAACAAGGAAACCAAACTTGCTGCAGTACTCATTATAATTTATGGTCCAGAGCCCCATGTAATCATGACCAAGAGACCAAAAACCATGGACTATCATGCAGGAGAGATATCGTTTCCTGGCGGGAGGTGGGAAAAAGATGATGTCAACCTCCTTGCTACTGCCATACGGGAGGCTCGGGAGGAAATAGGAGTCGAAATACCCCATAATCAAGTCATAGGACAGCTCAGACCAGTTACAACGCTAAATTCAGGCTTCACGATTACGCCATTTATTACAATCCAAGAAAAAATCCCACTGTTAAGACACACCTCTGAAATAGAATCTATCTTGCAAATCCCATTGATCCAGCTTTTAAAAACCATGGATGAAGATAATGATCCATCACACAAATCTATTCAGGAGATGTACATCTTCAAATTTCAAAACCATCTGATATGGGGGGCTTCTGCTAGAATGCTAAATCAGATTGCCAATACATTATTGGCAAATGGTTTGTTGTAATATTCTCGAGATTCATTTAAAAAGAGGTCCGGATTGTCAAACGTTCATGGGTGCCAACAAGTCAACTCCAAGGAAGATAAGATTAATGAGCAAACTAAAGCAAAATGCGGCAGTTCCAGCTTGGATTATCGTAAAGACAAAACGTAAAGTGCGAACAAATCCAAAGAGGAGACAATGGCGCAGAACTGATGTGGGGGTAGGTTAGTCTTGTCCGAGGAAGCATTAGAGAGAATTTATACAATTAATTTAGGAAAGGTGTTGCTTTCTCCAAACAATCAGAGAGCAAAGCGAGCAATAAACATGATACGATCATTTGCCGTAAAACACATGAAATCAGAAAACGTGAAAATTGAGGAAGATGTCAGTCACTTGGTGTGGGAGCGAGGTATTAGACATCCACCAAGGAAAATTAGAGTCAAGCTATCAAAAGATGATGACGGTAATATCATAGTTTCAAAATATCAAGAAGAAAAGAAGGCAGGCGAAGAAAAACCGAAGAAGGAAGAAAAGAAAGTAGAAGAAAAACCGAAGAAAGTAGAAGAAAAGTCAAAAGAAAAGAAATCTGAAGAAAAGAAAGTAGAAGAACAACCCAAGATGGATGAATCAAAGGAAGAAAAGATAGTCGAGGACAAACCAAAGACAAAGGGAGATAAAAAAAGTAGTGGAAAAACCACAGAAGGAAGAAAAGAAATCTTTAGAAACTAAACCTGAAAAGAAACCAAAAGAGTAAATCTATTCTATCTGATCTAATTCCAAGTTAATCTTTACACTGACCTCTGGTTCGTCCCAATCAAGAATGCTTTCTTTTGGAATCATTCCAAGTGGGTCATACTTGTCAAAACGCGTCTCTCCATCTATTGAAGTCAGCAACACGACCTTTGATTTTTCTCCATTTGAGACAGACAAGCTCACCCGTGTACTGTCATTACTAAATATGCCGCTGACAGTGCTTACCATTGAATTTAAAACACCTATTGGCACTTTATTGCCGCCTACTACATAGAGTAATGCACTCTTGATATTGTTTGGAGACGCATCTTCATAAAGCATCTTAATCGAGTCTCTAAGTGACGTTTCAATATCTGGTATGTCTTTGCTTGTAGATAGTATGTTAGTCTTAAGGGGTAAAGATGAATTTCTCAGGGTGGAGACAATATGCAACAAGGCCCCATTTGTGATTACATTGCAAGAATCAGGCGTCATATCGGGGTTGCTGTCAAGCAAAGCGTCATTATCGATGATTATTGTACAATCTGAATTTGCCTTTAGTCTCTTCAATGAAACCCCCGCAAAGAAGATCCTGTCTTTTTCAAACTTGAAGGGCATTATTCCAAAGGAAAGCACGCTTTTGCCTAATTCTTTGCCAATCTGGGATACAACTGGGGCCAAAGCGGAGCCAGATTTTCCTGCCAAGTTGGCTATAATCATGATAGTGGAATGGGACTCTAGTTTCTGGGCAATTGAACTCCTTGCTCCAAATGACATGCCTCTGATAAGATATGCTGAAGGATTGAGAACAGGACTAGTATTTATCAAAATCTTGGAAGAGTCGTAGTTTAGGTCTTTTGGGTCATGACTTATTAAAAGACAATCGCAGCCAAGTCTTTCCTTTATGCTTGTAGCTAATCTGCAGCCTGCTCCGCCTAATCCAACAACTAGAATTGGATCTTGCATTTGAAATTCCATGACCCTTTCTTGCTTGCAAAAATGATTAAAAAACTCTATTGCTTAGTTTTGATCTAAAATTCAATCTAAAAAATTTAGCTTATAATATGGCCATAAAGCCCATGTTTTGTGGCCCTTGTTATCTCTACTTTTTTCCTATGGCCAAGCTTGACCTTTTCTTGTACAATGACAGGCTTGTACGCATAATTGCGACCCTTTATGGTATCGCCTGAGATTTCATCAAACAAGACCTCACCTTTCCAACCCACCCATTCCTGATTTCTCTCATAAGATATCTTACTTGCTATCTCAAAAACTGTCTTACTACGTTTCATTATATCTAAGACATTTATCTGATCCATAAAAGCGGCTTTTGTTCCAAGCCTTGCACTATATCTTGAGAGGTTGATGATATCAGGTCTAGTTTCTTGTATCATGTCCAGTGTCTGTCCAAAGTCTTCCTCAGTCTCTGTTGGAAATCCAACGATGATATCGGTAGAAACTGTAAATCTCTCGAATTTTTTCCTAAATATGTCGCTGGACTTTCTAAATACATCTGCAGTGTGACCACGCTTCATATCTTTTAGGACCTGATTGCTTCCACTCTGAACAGGGATGTGAAGGAACTTGAAGAGTTTGGGGTTTTCAAATGATTCTAGCAAGTCTTTACGTATTCTTGGCATGTACATTGGATTCATCATGCCTACACGAATCATGAAGTCATGCTCTATCTCTGATACATTATCTATTAGACTTGGAAGATCTGTTCCGATGTCAAGACCATAACAACCATTGTCAGTAGATGTCAGCCATATCTCGCTGCATCCATCGTCAATCTCCTGTCTTACCTGCCTTACAATATCTCCAACTCTAAAACTGCGAATCTCGCCTTTTGATATCTTTGTCTGGCAAAAAGTGCACTCGCTCATACACCCGCTAGCTATCTCTACTATTCCAACAGCCGGGTTTAGGCGTACCTTTGGCAGTCCAACTTTTGATATGTCTGAATCTTCAAGTTCAATTTTTTTGTGTCCCCTGAGGGTAGACTCGATTATTTCTAGGGTTTTTCCAAGAGAATTCGGTCCTAGGAGACTTGCCTTCGGACTAAATTTGTCTACAGTTGCGGTCTCTGCCTTGGGAAGGCAACCTGCAACAACTAGTGGTTTGTTTTTTAATCGTTTTATTCTGTAGATCATCTTGTCTGCAGTTGCATCCTTGACCGAACATGTCACTATGACATTGAGGTCAGCATCTGAAGGATCGTCTGCTAATGTATGCCCGCCATTTACTACAAGCCCAGTAATCATTTCAGAGTCTGCAAAACTTGCCGAACAGCCGTATGCCTCAACCCAGATCTTTGCCATGTTACCCCAATAGCATGCTGACTTCTTTTTCGCTCATCAGTCCCTTTGAGATTACGAGTTGTCGTATGGTCTTTCCAGTCTTGAGAGATTCCTTGTACAGGTCAGCAGAGACAAGATAACCAAGCTTTGGTGCAAGTAATGTAACTATCACAGGACTGTTTTCAATATATTGTTTAAGTTTCTGTTTGTTTGCACCAAGTCCTGCAACTAGGTTGCGTGAAAATATTGGTACGAAATTCTTTAACATATCTGTTGACTCCAAAACAGCCTTTAACATTACAGGCAGCATGACATTGAGTTCAAACTGGCCTGACTGTACTGCAAGGGCGACAGTTGTATCATTACCTACTATGTTAAAGCATATCATGTTCATGCATTCTGCAAGCGATGGATTGACTTTTCCTGGCATGATGGAAGAACCTGCGTGAACAGCAGGTATGTTCAACTCTGATAGGCCAGCAACAGGACCAGAAGCCATTAGTCTGATATCATTTGAAAATCTTCCCATCTCAAGGGCCAAATTTCTCAGAGTGGATGAAATATTTGCTACTGCAAATCTGCTCTGCAAACCGTACTGCATATCAGACTGCGGTCTAAGATGCAGTTTTGAAATCTTTGCAAGCTCTGATATTGCAATAGCCTTGTATCCTTTTGGCGTATTTGCGCCTGTACCAACAGCAGTTCCACCTAATGCCACATGTTCTAATTCTTTTTTTGCAGCAAAAATTGCATCGCGAGCTTTTGTAATGGCAGTTCCATATGCTACAAACTCTCCTCCTAGAGTTACAGGAAGCGCATCCATCAGATGTGTCCTGCCTATTTTTTGATAGCCAGAAAATTCTCTTGCTTTTTTTGTTATTATTTTTATAAGATCATCTAGTGCAAGGATTACTTGTTTTATATTGAGAAGTATAGCTACATGCATGGCAGTTGGGAATGTGTCATTGCTTGATTGTGACATGTTAACGTGATCGTTAGGATGCAAAACTTTGTTATTTCCTTTCTTTTCTCCAAGAATTTCTAAAGCCACATTTGAAATTACCTCGTTTGTATTCATGTTAAATGCTGTGCCTGCCCCCGAGTTGAGTGGTTCTACAAGAAATTGGTCAAGAAACTCTCCTGCTAATATTTTGTCACATGCCTTGATTATGGCATTACCGAGTTTTGTATTCATTGCTCCCGTCTTCATGTTGGCAACTGCCGCTGATCTTTTTATCATCACAAAGGCCATTATCAAATTGATGTGTGGCTTGAGGCCAGTTACATGGTACTGGTTTATTGCTCTTGATGTAAAGGCACCATAATACGCATCTGAGGGAACCTTTACCTCTCCTAGCGAGTCACTGTCTACTCTATATTTCACATGCATCATGCAATCAAAATTCCTAATATTCATTCGCATTTGAAAAATTACAAAAATATCTCAGTAACGATCATAAGTTTCACCTTTTTTAGAGCAAAAACCCAATAGGTTAATATACTTATAAACAAAATTTGAAATGATGAATAAGCGATACAGTGTACTGTCCATTGTTGCAGTAGTAGCAGTGGCCAGCATTCTGTTCGGTAGCACGTATTCAAACACACAGGCAGTATCTGGTAGCGCACAAAGCGTATCACCAGCTACAATTGACAAAGTCACACCACAGACAATTGATTCTGTCACTCCAAAAGATGTACAGAGTACTGGCGGTCTGGTATTCAATATGGTAGGGGCGGACGCAATTCCGCTAGATCAGGTTGCAGCAGAACAAGCAGCTGGTCGAACCGTTCATCAGATTACCCTGACAGCACAAAGCGTTGATCTGCCAATTCCTGGCGGAAAGATGTATCATGCAATGACTTTTGACGGTCAAGTTCCTGGTCCGACAATTAGAGTAACACAAGGCGATGTAATCGAGGTTACGCTAAACGTACCATCAACTGAGATGACAGGTCACAGTCTTGATATGCACGCTGCTCAAATTTCTGCGGTACCAAACTTTGGTCCTGTGATGCCAGGGCATTCGAACACATATGCATTCATTGCAAACTATCCGGGAGCCTTCAAGTATCACTGTGAAGGTGTCGGTGTTATTGGAATGGACCAACATGTTCTTTCCGGCATGTACGGAATGGTTATAGTTGATCCACTCAATGGATATCACAAACTCCTGATAACGAGAACTGCGACACAAAACGGTCACGTCGTACTAAATCAAACTTTAGTTGACCCAGCCGCATACGAGTTCACTTTGCAATTCAGCCAACTATACCTCAATCCAGACGGATCTTACAACCAAGCATACATGTTCTTACATAATACAACTTGGACTGTAATCAACGGCAAGCCATTTGGCTATGATCCTGTTATAACAAAGGTATGGAAAGGTGCTGGCGGTCAAAATGAAGCTGCCCCGTTAATTCTACCAGTTGGTCAACATATACGATACTTCGTATTGAACCAGGGTAACATGCCATTATTCTTCCACATCGTGGGAGGACAAATGGACAGAGTTACACAAGGTAACATGGTACAAGCAATGGGCACTCAATCGTGGCTTATTGGTGGTTCGCAAGATGCAATCGTAGATGTAGTCTATGATCAACCAGGGGCATATGTAATAGTCAATCATGACTATGCTGCAATCTTCAGTGGTGCAGCTGCAGTTCAGCTAGCTCAGGCAAATCCAGCTCCGAACCCATCGGATGCGGTGCCTCCAGTCTCGAGCTTACCTGACACAAGTATACCACAGCAGACATTTGTCCACTGTGAATGTACAAACGAACGTGCCGCCCAACTAGAAAACATGACCAGTACGTCTGGACCCTAAGTCCATCAATCCCAACTTTTTCCTTTTTTATTCCTACACCACACAATGATTATATTCTGTACATAGTGGTTTTCTTACATGGACATGAACCAAACAGTTCTCATCTGTGATCAAGTTGATAAAATATTAAATGAAATTTTGCAAAAAAACGGCTTAAAAGTTACATATGAGCCAGAGATAACCGCAGAGCAGATAAAGGAAAAAATTGTCAACTATGAAATTGTTATAGTGAGAAGCAGGACAAAACTGACACGAGACATGATTGAAAAAGCAGACAAGTGCAAAATAATTGCACGAGTGGGAGTAGGCCTTGACAATATCGATGTTGACGCTGCAAAGGCAAAGGGCATACGGGTAATAAACGCAGTAGAAGGTGCAATGAATGCAGTAGCAGAGCTTGTCTTGGGACTGATGTTCTCACTTGCAAGAGAAATACCGCGAGCAGACAGAGAAATACGAAATGGCAAATGGTTAAAGAAGGAATTATTGGGCAACGAACTTTCTGGCAAATATCTCGGAATAGTAGGACTAGGTAATATTGGGAAGAAACTTGCAAGACATGCAAAGGCTCTTAACATGAATATCATAGGATACGATGTAATTTCTATATCTGATGAATTCTCAAAAGAGGTTGGGTTAATCAAGACAGATCTTGACACCTTGCTATCAAGCGCAGATTACATCTCATTTCATGTTCCATTTACTCCAGAAACACACCATCTTGTAAATGAACAAAGGTTGTCCAAGATGAAAAAGACAGCTTGTATCATCAATACATCCAGAGGAGAGATAATTGACGAAGAGGCCCTTTACACCGCAATAAAGGAAGGAAAGATTGGGGGTGCAGCTTTGGATGTATTTGAGAAAGAGCCTGTTGTTGGAAACAAGCTTGCCACTCTTCCAAACATAATCTGTACGCCTCATATAGGAGCTCAGACAAGAGAAGCTCAGGCTTTAGCCGCAAATGTTATAGCAGAAAAGATAATAATGATTCTTCGTGGCGTAATCTAGACTTGGTACGTCTAGTACTCGCAGTACCTGTATTATTCTTGGTAGCCTTTTTACTAGCTCCTGTCTTTGCTGATACGAGCTCATTTCCAGTTATTTTTGGCAACGTGTATCAAATAAACTATAACGCAAATGGAGTTAAGATACAGGACATTGAACCAAATCCAACATATGACGAACTTGTGATAACAGTTCAGGTGTCAAGTCCAACCGCATCTCTTGACCTGACAATACCTCGTGCACTACTTGATTCCAAGCAAAACAATAGTGACATACCATTTATTGCAGTAGTTGATGGTACACTGGCAAATGTGGAAGAAAAGACTCCGACTTCAACCACAAGAACTGTATCACTGCAACTCACTCCTGGCAATAAACAAATTGAGATAATTGGGACCTATCTTGTTGTACCTGGACCAAACGGTGGCATGACCAAAAATCAATCTCAATCTACTGGCACCATACAACCAATTGTACCTGCACTTCAGACGTATAACAATACCACATCCAAACCGCAGGTATCTAATCCTGCCTCCGTCCAGAACCAGATAACGTCATCGCCTACTACCTCTCAAGCTTCATCTCAAACACAGCCAGGTGGGATGCCAGTAAATATGACATCTCAAGCAAGTACGGGAGGGAGCATTGTTTTCACTATACCGTATATTGGCAATGTAACCCTCAATCTGAGTCCAATCGACTGGGCAGTGATTGGGGCAATTTCTACTGTTATAATAATTGTAATTGCAAGCACTGCAAGAAAAAAGCCAAGCAAGATTGCAAAGATCTAGACTATCATTATTTTGTATTCCAAAATATATTTTACAGCATGTCCGAAATCATTGTCTGAAATAGAACCGTTTGACCACCAATGAGCATCATTTTTGAACCATGATGGAATGGATGTCATGTTCTGGTCATGGTAGTTGTTTACCTTGATGATTCCGGAATTGACAAGCTCCATTATGTGCTCACCGAATAACCTATTCGATGTTTGACCTTGATACCATGAACCAGCTACTATCTTGAACTGTGGTGGAATTGCAATGTTTTGTGTATCGACTAGTTGAAAACTTGTTGTTGCACTGGAACCAGAATATTGAATTTTGATAAAATATGTGCCAGGTGCAAAAGTTGTTTTATAAAATGGAACAGGGGCAGTGATGTTTGAAATAGGCTTTGTAATTATCATGTCAATTGGTGATGATGATCGGTTTGACTGGTCTACAATCTCTAAAACAGCCATGTCTCCTGTAACATTAGAGACTGTAACTGAAAAAGAAAGATTATCGCCATACTGATATGCCGGCTTGCTCGTAACTACTGAGACCTGAGGTAACGCATATGATGTATCAATTAAACCTAGAAATGTTACCGCCATTATGATTACTAATATAACTGAAAACCTCATAGCATTTGCAACAATTTAATTTCATAATAATAGGGTTTTGAAGCTTGTGGGATTTTACCTAAATTCCTTTAAATAAACGGTCTAGTTCTGAGTCGATCTGAAGTTTTCTTAATGAACTGGTATTCTGATAACCTGCGTAAATGCAAGTATGACATGCACATGATATGCTAAATGGGATAGTCAACTATCCTGTAACACTCTGAATCTTTTCAGTCTAGATCTAATTGTCATTTTTGTATTGCCTATGGAATCTATACCTTGGTTATTCTTATTGGGAGGAGGGTATGCTACATATCGACAAGCTGATGCTGTCAAGTCACGTGGTGGTATTTACTTTTAGATATCTTGACAGCACTCAACAGAATATTAAGGGGGAATTTAGTAATGCGGGGTATATGGTTGGTCATCAAGAACAGATATGGCTTAAGATGTGGAAAGAAAATTCGCCACATCTTAGGGCAAAGGCGGTGGAGTGGAGAAAGCAACACGCCCTGGAAAGAATTGACAGGCCAAGCAGGCTACAAAAGGCAAGACAGCTGGGGTACAAGGCAAAACAGGGCATTGCAGTAGTAAGGATGCGTGTAGGCAGGGGAAACATGCGCAAAAAGAGACCTGTCGCAGGAAGAAGACCAAAACATCTTGGCGTACTGAGAATAAAGCCTGCACTTAGCATGCAACGAGTAGCAGAACGTCGAGTTCTGGAAAGGTTTCCCAATATGGAGCTTCTTGGTTCGTACTATCTTTATCAAGACGGTATTTACCTATGGTATGAAATCATACTGGCTGATCCATCGCATCCTAGAATATCTACCGACAAAGAAATGCGTGGCAAAATAGCCGGTTTGAAGAATTGAAGGCCATCTCCTTAATATTTGTGATTGCTATGTGTATGTCGTCTGTATTATTCTCGACGCAGGCCTTCGGTCAAGTACTGCATTTCAAGAACCTAAACCATCCAGGAATAAAATGGGACTGGCCAATAAAGGCAAATCAATATACCTTTACAGTAAGCACTACCACAAACTATGATATGCAAAATGTAACGTTTAACAATAATACCAAGACATTGACATTTCTTGGCAATAGTTCCCACACTGGAAACATTGCTGAAATAGAGATACCAACTAACCTCATTGGGGGGAACTATACTGTTTATCAGAACGGAACACTACTTTCTCCAATCGTATTGAAAAATGCTAACCTTACTACTGTGATCTTGAAATTTAATCAAAGCGGGAATGTAAAAACTGACATAACAGGAACGACGTATCTGCCAGAGTTTTCCGGGATTGTTCCGCTGATTATGACCGTATCTTTTGGAATCTTGTTTCTTACTATAAGATACAAAAAAATCTAGTATCCATTGGCATAATCTTCCCACATGTTTGAGCGCGTGGTAAACTTGTTAACCTGATAAAATATTCCACCGATTATTCCTGCTTGATAGCATGCGTACAAGTATACTTGAGAATGAGTGGGGTCGCTATGTGTTAAACTTAGGGCAATCATTGTAAAGAAAATATATGTTCCAACAAATGTAAAAATTTTACTTAGAACACCATCTATTCCAACTATTCGTTTAGTTGCAGCTGCCATCATGGTTATGCTTGACACTATTAGAAATGTCAGTCCTCCATTTGCTTGGACGAACTCGTTTATCCATTTCACAACTCCTTCTTTTAAGATGGAATTCTGGGGGGGATGAGCCCCACCATGAAGTGCAAATGAAACCGATGTGAATATTGAGCCCATCATGAATATGAACAAAAATATCTTGATTATCCCTCTTCTTATTGGACTTCGAGGTGATGCAGGGGACATTACACGTTCTGCCATCTTGATTCCGTAAAGCAGGCCAATGAGAAAAGATGGAATGAACATCAAGTCTACAATGATTGGTGACTCTCTGATAGCTTTGTCAATATCAGCACCGTATACCATGGAAATCAGTATAGAAAGTACTGCCGCTCCTACAAAGATACTGATGTCAAACCAGCTTCTTTTGTGTCTAAGCTCAAATAAGTCCGGTCCCCACTCGTCCAATTCTATGTTTGCTTTGTGAAAATGCATTAAAGAAAGAAATCCAAATGATTTTGCCTATTTTATCAACTCATTTTGCCTTTTATTGCTAGCGTACTGTATCATATCATGAGAGTAGGAATTCTATTGACGGGAATAGGTGTAATCGTTGCAGCCTTCGGCATACTGTTCTTTTTACAGGGAAATTCGATTGTAGGACCACACGCGTCTTTTATGTACTCTAATCCAAAATGGATCGTAAACGGTGAAATAATATCTGTCGCAGGCGTGGGTATTACTGCATTTGGAATTGGAATTAGCTTACGACGCCCAAGGTCATAGTAGACCTAACCTTTTCCAACTTTCTAATCTTTTTTGTAATTAGGTTATCCAACTGGACATCCGTACCTGCTTCTGCTTCAACAACGATGTCATAATCTCCATAGACAACCCTTGCATCCTTGACTTTGTCCATGTGTTTTATCTTCTCTACTATTTCGCCTTCTGCGCCAAGCTCACAGCCAATTAGGATGTATGCTTTTTCCATAATATGATAACAAACTACAGCTTTAAATTCTTACTTGAAATGGCATGGATCTTGATTTTTATGCATTTATTGACTTGACGCGCAATAAAGTATAATAAATGATCGTCTTCCAAATTTTTCGCTAGAGATGATTCTTTACGAATGGTTTCAGATATGAAGTTAGATTACGAAATAACGCATATGCCAATAATTCAGAGTTTTTAAATGACCGTCTATCTAACAAGTCATATGGGATTTTTTGGTAAAGCAAAACAAAAAGACGCTAATATAGAAAAGATGAGGGCCATATTTGACAGGTTTGAATATCCGCATCTTGAGAAATTATGTGCAGATGTCATAAAAAAATCGCCAAAATCTTCAGGCGGTGATCATCCTGAAAGGATACAATATCTAGAGTTTATCTGGGAGCAATACAAAAAAGGAGTAGTAACTTTTCAACAAGTTGAAGATTTTGCAGTAAATCAACAAATAATATCAAAAGATTTCTTTGATTAGTCTTTGTTTGGTCTAGTGGGTAATTTCTAGATTTTTAAGAATATTTGTTTTGAGATCATAAACCCGTATCAAATGATTATTGGTATCTGAAATGTATAACATGTTCTGGTAAAACTTGACATCACTTGGCTCATAGAGGCCAAGAGAATCACAACTTGGATCATCAAACCCACATATTCCTAGCGTGACTTGTTTTCCAATTATTGTTGCTACCCTTCTGTATCTCAAATCTATTACTCTTAACGCAGAGTTGTATGTACCTGCAACAAAAACTTGGTTTGATATTGTACACAATCCAAGCGGATGTTGAAAGAGTGCATCATCAAGGTATCCATCTTTGTGTCCAAAGGAAAAAAGTCCTTGTCCTACAATCGTGTTAACGTAACCTGACTTGAGGTCTATCACTCGAATTGATGGAGTCTCACTGTATGCAAAATATATTTTATTGCCCGAGATTGAAAGGCTACTTGGCTGAGCTAACTGTGCCTTCATACTTTCTCCATCTGTAATATTTTCATAACCGTTTCCTGCAAAAGGGTATATCGTATCTGTCTTGGTATCGTATGACCATATCTGATGGTTTCCCGCCATGGCGATGAAAACTAGATTGTCTTTTACATCTACATCCCAAGGTGAAGAAAGTGATGTCTCTTTTCCTCTTCCTCCTTTTGACATCCAAGGCCCTTGTTTTCCAGTGCCGGCAATTGTGATTACTTTGCTTGCAGTCAAGTCTATCTTTCGTATGGCGTGATTTTCAGTATCGGCAACAAATATTGTGTCATCTTTGAAAACTACTCCCTGTGGCCTGAAAAATGAGGCATCTGAAAATTTTCCATCTCTTAGACCTGTCTTTCCACTTCCTATGATATACTCAATCTTGCCTGTCATGTCTACTATGATAATTCTGTTGTGGTTTGAATCAGCGATTGCTATCTTGTCGTTTGATATGGATAATTTACCAGGGTATGAAAGAATTGTCTTATCTTGAGAAACATTGGGAGTAATTTTGATTGGCGCTTTGGTAAAAGTTTTACTTTTGTCGTATTTTCCCAACAGCACATCTATGGTATCTTCTATCACTTCCTTCTGGCCCTCGCCTGATTGTTTGTATGCTATTGCTCCACTTGGGTCAATGATTACAATTGTAGGCCATCCACTGACGTCATATTTTTGCCAGACTGTCATCTGTCTATCTACTAAAACGGGGTGTGAAATCTCATATCGTCTAACTGCATGCTCTATGTTTCTTCTGTCTTGTTTGTTGAAAAATTTTGCAGAATGAATCCCGATGAACACCACTGGCTTTCCCTCATATTTTCTTTCAAGCTGAGCAAGAACAGGTAATGTATGCATGCAGTTTATGCAGCAATACGTCCAAAAATCTAGTACAATTATATGTCCTCTAAGTTTCTCAAGCGACAAAGGCTCGTCTGAGTTGATCCAGTCAAAATTAGGAGGAAATTCTGGGGCCTTTGTAACTTTGGTGTAAAATTTATCGAACATTAATGTATGCTAGGGAAATGACAATAAAAATTGTTACTGGAAAATTTTTTTAACTAATATTAAACACGCGCCCTGTGGTACTATTTTTGGATATTATCTGCCAGATGATATGTCTTGGAAAGTTCGTGTTTGATGGTAAACTGGCCTATTGAAATCCTATGCTGGTAGAGGTATGATGTTATTACTCGTGTTACTCAACACGGAACGGTATTTGTACTCGTTTGTGATGCTTACAATTTTCTTGGCCAATGATATGGGGCTAACGTTCTTGTTTGTTGTAACCATAATCACATGATCGTCGATTGGGAAAGTAAGCATAGTAATATTTGCCCTTTCAGACATGTGATAGTTAATGGGACCATATTGATCGTCAAAATCTCTACCCATGGATATTTCAAGAACGCACTGCATAAACAGTATTTCATTTTTGTCAGTAAACTGTTTGGCGTATCTTGGTCTGGCGGATCTATCTGCTAGTCTTCCCGACTTGTTAATGACTACAACAGATTGTATGTTGTTGTTAACCTCTAGAATGCTGTCACATAATCGATCAAACCTCGGGCCGTGTTGAAGTGTCATTTTATCCTCTGTTATTAATGGCAAACTTGCTATAAAAATTTTTTTGAAATAAAATCCATATTTGTATGTTTAGCAATCATAAAACTCATACCAGTTATGATTTTTAAACTATTGTCGGGTCTGAAAAAAGCAAAAAATCTCTACTTTAGACGATCATATTTCGTTTCTTGATCTGGTAAATCCTATTTCTAGAACTAGTCATCCATTCAAAATCCAGCTGTAATCGGATCAGATGGTTTGATTATCTCCCTTAGTAATATGGTGGCATATGAGCCCCTTGAAAGTGTAAAACTTACGTGTGGTGGGCTTGACGCAAAATCACTGCAAAGCATAACCGCGTGCCTGAATCCACCTTCTTCACTTACTTCTTGCATCTCTTTTACAAAGAAATTTTTTGGACTCATCTGTTCTTCGTCAAGTATTTTTGATATCTGATAGTCAAACCTATTTCTTTTTGAATATGAATAACCAACAAGCGGTATGGCCATCTTTTGATCTGGGTCGTTCTGATATCTGCCAAGATTATTGTCCTTATCATAACACACATCATCTGTTTGTGACTGAAACATATTCTCACCCATTTCGTATGCCATGCTAACAGTACGATTGAAGATAAATGATTGATACGCCTCGACAAAAAATCTTCTAAGGGAGATCGGTATGGCACGCAATGCCTTTAGGGCGTCATCATGATCTATCATTTCCTTTATGACCAATCTCTCAATGTCCATCTGTGGAGGTACGTCATGGAAGACCTTTGGATAGTTTGCTTTGTCCTTGAGTGACTCTCTGATCTTGTTGTTTTCAGCAAAGTCATATTCTGAGGTTGATGCAAGCAGGATTTCAACGGCTAACTTGAAATCTCTCTGCAGTATTGCTTTTCCTATTAGGTGTGAGACCGCCCTTCTACTCCCAAATCTTTGATACCCATAAAAGTTTAGGATCTTATCGTACTGATCAAAACCTGAAATCTTTGTAAAATCGGCATTCTCTATCTTGATCTTGAAATGATTTCCGATCATGTCCTTTTTTGTAAGAGGTTTTTGAACAAAGCCAATTCTTTCAAGCATATACCTGTTTGTTGTTATGTTCTCATGCGTGGATGATCTATTCATGTCGCAAACAAATTGCTCAGTTCTGGCATTTGCGTCCTTTAGTCCAAGTGCTTTCAATCGTAGGCCATATTTTTTTAGTATGTCTGATAGAGCATGGTTGGTATCAATTCCAGATTTTTTTAACCTAAAAACCGCATAATCTCCAGACTGTGAAATCTTTGCAAGTGTCTTTTCGCGCAAGACTTCGGAGACAAGAAATTGGTCTTGACTGTTCCGTATCTTTCCTCCAATACCCTCTATATTGGTACAATAGATGGAAATCCCAATCAGATTATCTAGTTTTGGAATCACTTCTTTACTGTATGGTAACTGTAATGAATTGTGATATTGTCACATCATGATATCTTGCAGCAACCGATATCTTGTAGGTGCCTGCAAGTGCAAAATCGTCAGCGGACAGATTCACTGGTATAGTTTTTTGCTTGTCTAGCGTAATAGTCTGATCAGTTGGTGTGACTCTAAGGTCTTGTGTATTTGCTGTCTGCTGTGTCAATATCTCAACTGTACCGGTTAGTTGCTCGCTTGGACTAAGCGTAACATTCACTGTTTCCTTCTGACCTCTATGTATGATAATATCTGAGGTAGATGCATTAATGGCAAGTGGTAGTGGAACAGTTGGATCTAACACGCCTATGTTATTTTCAACCCATTCTGGAAACCATATCTTGTTGTGTGCAACTGTAAAGTCAAGCACTTGGGCTACTCCACAATCAGTCTGATTGCCACAATCTGACCAGTTGGGATTCTTTGTTGGTACTAGGTACTCTACAAGAGATTGTTTTGCAGGGTCAAACACTGCTAGTGAATTCGCTACTTGTTCGTTGAACCAAAGCCTTCCTTGGTCGTCGAATTGGTTCCAATATGGTCTTGTAATTGGGGTCTTTATCAATCCTGAAGCATTGCCATACGTCGATATTTGTGGTGGCGGAGTGATATACTTTGTAAATTGTTGAGATTGTGGATCAAAACTGAAAAATATACTACTTGCAGTATCTGTTAACCATATTTTACCATTGGGTCCAATTGAGAGTCCATTTGGTGCCAGCACTCCAGAAGGAAGCGTATAATTTGAGAATTGCGATGTCTGGGGGTTATAGCTTACAAGAAGACCGCCAAGTTGGTAGTTCCATACTGTATACCAAATTTTGTTTGTAGAGTCAACCGCCATGTCACTTGTAAAGTTATAATTTCCAGGAAAGATGATGTTGGCAGTCTTCAAATCATTACCTGTTTGGTTTGTACTGAAAACGGCAATTTTTCTTCCAGTAAAGTCATTTGCCATTATATAGGAACCGTCGGGCTTTAACATCTGAGGAAACGACTCTGATTGGTTTGAAGTCTTTGGAAATATGAAACTTGAATAGTTATTCATTTGCGTATTAAATTCCCATATCAAGTTGTGTTGTGAATCACTAAACCAAATGTTTCCGTTAGGGGCATAGTAGATTCCCCACATCATTGATTTTTCTCCTTTTTGCCATAACGGGTTGTCAAATTCGTGAAATGAATCTGTAGCAGGATCAAACTTTGCAATATTCCCTGTATTGGTTTCGACAAACCACACATTTCCAGAAGGATCGGTGGTAATGGCAAGAGGCTGTGTGCATAGGGTTGGGATCTTAAACTCGGTGATGTATTTTGTTGATTCGGTGTTATTTTGACTTTGACAAAAAGTTGTTCTCTTATCAGGAGGATAATTATCTTCAGGAGTTCCAGTTAAGGTAACTGGTGGAGATGTTTGTTGATTGTTAAATCTAAAATAACCTGCGCCTACTACCGTGACAGTTGAAATTATGAAAACTGCCATAAAACCAATTGCTAAAAGCTTTTTTGTATTCTTCTTCATAGGAAGGGGCAGTTTTTACCTTGTTATATTTTATACGCAGGTTCTTGGTCAATCTATCTGTCTTGTCACTTTGATGATTTTGTTCCTTGATTTTTCACCTGAAACGATCATGACATTGGAACGAGGAACATCAAAATACTTGGCAATTCTTTTAATGATTTCAGAATTAGCTTTGCCCTTGTGCGGCCTTGACATTATTCCTATCTCGATCTTGTCGCCATTGGCCTCTATATAGTCCGCATGAAAGTAGACTGTTACATTGTAGAACAACTGTGAACCTTATTCTACAAGATAAATATTAAACAAATAGGCTGCTATTTCACATGTCAAACGACGATCTTGAAAGAGTAACACTTTTGGAAGCGGTAATGAGTAGGGGAATTCAAGCGCTCTCAATGGTTGAGCTTGAACGTCTTCACACTCTTTTAGAACAAAAAGATTATGGCAATGATGTCAAAGCACAAAAATCAAAGAAAAAACTTCTCAAAAAAATTTCAATTGCAATTTATGATAAGGACGAAAAATATGGCAATTCATTTAAAATGAGCTAGTGAAAAAGTGAGGCGATGATATGGGATACCATACACACAATATTTCATAATCCTCTGTTCGTAAAGTATGGTCTTGTCGGCCTTTTCTTCAACGGGATGTTTTCATCGTTTATACCAATTCCAACTGAGATTACTACCTCTACCTTGCTTTTGGGAGGAGCAAGACCATTTTACGTCTTTTTGGCTTTAACTATTGGTTCCATAATTGGCGGTTACATTGCGTACTATCTTGGATATAATGGAAGACTGATAGGAAAATTTAGAAAGTCTACTCCGAAATATGAACAAAAAAGCGTAAGCATGATGACCAAATATGGTTGGTACACAATAATTTTCTTTTCTCCATGGATTCCGATAATTGGTGATATAGCATCAATAATAGCTGGTACAAAAAAATATGACATTATAAAATATTCTATAGCGATGACTACTGGCAAGACAGTAAAATCCATTGCGATAGTATTCTTTAGCGTACATTTCGTGCATTGGTTATTTCGTATTCTACATTAGAAAGTATATTACTTGTATCTTAGAACCAAGCACTGTGAAAGCGATTTTACCAATCAACTATGATCTGGAATTTGAGCCAGACTTTAACAGATTCAAGTTTAGAGGAAAAGAGAAAATACTCATAAATGTATTAAGACCGACACGACAGATAATCATACACTCAGCAGAACTTGATATTCAGGACTGCATGGTAATCTGGAATGAAAAAAAGATAAAGGCCAAAGTAAAACTTGACAAGAAAAATGAAAAATTGATCTTACATCTGTCAGAAAAAATATCTAACAAGGCCATGGTTTTGATTAATTTTACAGGTATACTAAATGACAAACTGGTGGGTTTTTACAGGAGCAAATATGAGTACAAGGGAACTGAAAAATACCTTGCAACTACTCAGTTTGAGGCAGCAGATGCAAGACGTGCATTTCCATGCTGGGACGAACCAGAAGCCAAGGCGACATTTGACATATCACTTGTAGTAGACAATAATCTAACTGCTATATCGAACATGCCTGCCGTATCTAAGAAGAAACTTGGCAAGAAGACGTTATTCAGGTTTGGTACAACCCCTGTAATGTCTACGTATCTTCTATATCTTGCAGTGGGAGAGTTTGAGTTCTTACAAGGTAAACTGGGCAAAATCCTTGTTAGAATTGTCACAACTCGAGGAAAGAAAGAACAAGGCAAGATGGCTATGGTATTTACAAAACAATTTTTGTCATATTTCCAAAAATATTTCAAGATTCCATATCCACTACCAAAGCTTGACATGATAGCAATTCCAGATTTTGCTTCTGGCGCAATGGAAAATTGGGGGGCAATCACATTTCGGGAGACTGTACTGCTATATGATCCAAAGACATCGTCTACTGATACAATGCAACACATTGCAGAAGTGATAGCACACGAGCTTGCACATCAATGGTTTGGTAATCTTGTCACAATGAAATGGTGGAATGATCTCTGGCTTAACGAAAGTTTTGCTACTTTCATGGCAACAAAAGCAGTTGATAAGATTTATCCAGAATGGGATTTCTGGGATCAGTTCCTAATATCTGAGATGACAGGAGGGCTAAGCCTTGACTCGTTAAAATCTTCTCATCCAATAAATGTAAATGTAAAAAGTCCAGAAGATGTCAGGCAGATATTTGATGAAATCAGCTACAATAAAGGCGGGAGTGTACTCATGATGCTGGAAAATTTCATTGGGCAAGAAAAGTTCCAAAATGGAATGCATGATTATCTCAAAAAACATGAATACTCTAATGCT
>DAHUYT010000018.1 GCA_027315065.1 Nitrososphaerota archaeon
TGAGTACTCATAAAGAATATGCGTTGATCGCTATTCTTGCAACGGCGGCCATTGTAGGTGTTGGTCCTGCATTTGGATTCTGTCCACCAACGTGTGCACCAAAGGCTGATTACACTGCAGCAATGATGACAGGTAATACCTCTAGTCTTTCAGTAGTTCAACAACCAGCAGATATTATACCACTTACGCTGACAACAGACAAGACAATGTATGATCATGCTTCAGTCATAATTGTGAGCGGTCATGTGTTAAACCCATATCCTGGTCAGGATGTAGCTATGAAGTTAACTAGCCCATCAGGAAATGTTGTGTTTGCATCCCAGTTAGCACTAGACAGCAAAGGGAACTTTAACACCACAATAAATACAGCTAGTTCACTCATGACAGAGAATGGACAGTATACCCTGTATGCACAACAAGGCAATGAGCAAGCAAGAACTAATCAGGTTCAGTTCCAGATTGCTGGAAATATAGTAAAAGTTCCAGAGTTTGGTCCAATAGCAGCTCTAGTACTTGCAATTGCAATCATATCAATAATTGCAGTATCTGCAAAGACTGGACTAAGATTTATGCCAAAATACTAACATCCAATTTTTTCATTTTTTAAATATACTCCCATGTTTACGGCAATCTTATAGAAATCATTTTTACTGGATGAGTATTTTCCATTCGCACCAACAGTCACGTGACTTTCGCTAGACTTGGCTAGCCTGTCAATGACATCCTCAAGATGCAAGAACCTAAGAGGATGATTAGGCAAGCAGGTCTGCCCAAATGATCTTAATTCCTTTAGCACAACATAGTTTGCACGCATCAGTTTTCTTGCAGTCATCACAGCATCTTGCTTCCCTTTCTTGTCTTGATGTAATTGTAGGTCATCCTTTTGCGGAATATAGTAGTGATATCATGTTACTTCTTAGCAGATCTACTAATATTCTTGCATCGACCTTCGTCAGTCTTAACCGTGTATATGCTATTGTCTTTACCATCACGGGATGAGCTAAACTTGGTATCGTATACCTTCTCTTCAAGAAGGTCGTACAGAAATTGGTAGTTGTATTCGGATTCAATCACTATGATTGCATCTGTGTCATCCAGAAACTCTAGCATATCTTCTATATCTTTTTCCAACTTGGATTCTTCAAGTATCTCACCGTCTCTGTCTTTTAGAACTAGTTGTACGGTTCTCTATCCATGCTTTGTCCTACTTGTAAGAACGTGTTGGTAAAAATATAAGCTATTTACAACATCACCTTACTTCGATACACCCAACCTGTTAAGTTATCTGGAGACAAACTACTCCCTTGGCTGCTAGACTCGACAGATTATCAGTTCCTTGCTACCAGATTCTGCCATCATCGATTCACCCGCGTCTCGTCTGGCATGACCCTCATGTTCTACAAGCATGATCAGTAGGAAGCCACTGCCAAGAATATGATATATGTTGCAATAGAATCATCTTTGGGTACTCATCTGATACTAGTCATGACCCACATACTGCATACTTTGTGCTTGTCCCACTGCCTTGAATATTCTACTGGCAGACCAAGCTATCTTGCCTTGTACTCGATCTGTCTCGGTAGTTCATAAAATGACCAAGAGTTCATTTTCTTTAATATTTTCTTCCTTACCAGTTTCTCTTTCGGTACAACTCACGGATTCCCTTGAGGTTCTCCATTACTATTCCAGAATTTTACGATACAGTCTTCTTGGATGTATATTGGGTAAGATGTGATGGTCCTGTTCTCTTGTAACTTGCTGTATTTTTAAAATATCCTTCTTTGCATCCTGGAATATTGTGTCGGAATCTGCTTTTTACAATACCATACGATGCAATAATCTTCTGCACTTTTGATAAGTCGTGCGCAATACAGTTTTCATGTATATCACATGTTGTTACATTGTCCAAATTTCTATCAATTCAAATAAAATTAGGTGGTTTCTGTCCTGTAATGTCTTTAGAGTATGAGATTGTCAACTTGTCATCTGGACTGATAACATTTCCAAGCTTTGTACCCTTAATTTTCTCACAAACATATTTGCTTAATCTAGTGAAGAGATATCTTGCTGGTTCTGGTGAAACATGGGATTATGTTCAATTACACATATGACGGATTATCAATTATCAGAGGGTTTTTTGAGACACATGGTTTCTTGGCATCTGGCTTTTTCTTGAGTGTCTTTTTTAAATATACATAAATACCCATTCTACTTAATCGCAGACGATGAGTACTCATAAAGAATATGCGTTGATCGCTATTCTTGCAACGGCGGCCATTGTAGGTGTTGGTCCTGCATTTGGAGACAATATATCAGGAATGTCGTCACTTGGAAATAGCACGCAAGGTATGCCAAGTGGCAATGTAACAACTGTTCAACCAATCATAATACCTGTCACATTACCACTTAGTCTGACAACAGACAAGACAATGTACGATAGACAGTCAACAATACTTGTCACAGGACATGTCCAGAACATAATACCTGGACTGCCAGTAACATTACGAGTTTCAGATCCATTAGGTAATGTAGTAGAAGTTGATCAGTTAACTGTAGACAACAACGGAAACTTCCAAACAAAAATCAACACATCAAGTCCGCTTTGGACAAGGAGTGGGACGTACACCATTTATGGTCAGTACGGGACACAGCAAGGTATGCGTATGACACAGACACAATTCAGTATCGGTAGCGGTGGAGCATCAAGTTGCCAATCAGATCAACTCTCAGCTACATTGAATAGTGAATTATACTGTATTAATTACAGCATCAGCGGAGGAACAGCTACAGGAGCAACTCTTGGCATGTCATCTAAAACTCTCACTGTAAACTTACAAGCAACCAGTGGTGGTCAGATAACTCTCCATATACCAAGATCAGTGTTAGATGCAAAATCTGGTGTCAAGGATGGTAGCTTCTTTGTCCTAGTGGATGGTGAAGAACAAGATAATTTCACAGATACGCCAAGTGCCGATGCTAGAACCTTGACGATACCGTTTAGCATAGGTACAGAGCAGATACAGATCATCGGTACACAGATAGTTCCAGAGTTTGGCCCAATAGCAGCTCTAGTACTTGCAATTGCAATCATATCAATAATTGCAGTATCTGCAAAGACTGGACTAAGATTCATGCCAAAATACTAGAACACTCTACTTTTTCATTTTTTTACCAGACCATAGTAAAAGAAATATACGACATAAAGACAAATCGAATATGCGATTAACAGCATTATTGGCAATTTTTTTCTTGCTATTATCTGCAATGTCTCTTAATGCATTTGCCCAGCAGACACCGACAACTCCCCTTACAACTGCTACGGCTCCGACTGCACCTGCAATCACAGTTAACACCGATAAGAGTGCATATCTAGCAGGAGATACAATAGTCATCTCAGGCCAAGTAAAGGCAGTAGTACCAGGAACTCCTCTTACTGTGCAAATATTAGACTCTAATGATAATTTGATCCAAATAGCTCAGATTGATGTTTCTTCAGATGGAAAATTTACAAACTCATTTTTGGCGTCAGGCCCATTATGGAAATCAAGTGGAGCCTACACAGTTAAAGTCCAATATGGGCTTCCAAACGTAACTGCTCAAACCACATTTACTTTTCAGGGTTCAGTTTCCCCCATAAGTAGTGTTTTCCAAGTAAAAGATCCCAACAGCCAACAAACATTCAGTGTTAACTATACCATAACGGGCGGAAGTGTAAACAGCATGACAATCGATGCACAGAGTATATCACTAATTGTTTCTATCAACTCAACAAGCGATGGTGCCATTACACTTCAGATACCAAGAACATTAATTGATGCAAAAACTAGCTCCGGTCAAGATGACTCGTTTATAATTCTGATAGATGGTGCAGAGGTTAAACCGCAAAGTGAATCATCAAATGGAGATTACAGAACATTGACGATACAATTCTTGCAAGGAGATCAAGATATAGAGATCATTGGTACACAGATAGTTCCAGAGTTTGGCCCAATAGCAGATCTAGTACTTGCAATTGCAATCATATCAATAATTGCAGTATCTGCAAAGACTGGACTAAGATTCATGCCAAAATACTAGAACTAAAAGTCAAATTTTCTTTTATCAATACATAAATACTCATGATCATTGAGTATTGGCTAGCAAATGAGAACATCGAGTGCCTTTTGTGCAGTACTAGTTGTAATTATATCGATTTTTGGATTATCTTTCATTACCTTAACTCCTGTACATGCTGCTTCTAATTGCCCCATAACTGGATGTATAGAAGGCGGAGATACACTAAATGTTGTTGTAACTCCAACTACTGGTGCTTCACCACTGACGGTTTCCTACAAGGCATCATTTACTGGCAGCAGTGTAATGAAATCTTCCATTTGGAGTTTTGGAGATGGTAATTCAGTAAGTAACGTCATGAATGGGACACATACATACCAGTCAGCAGGAAACTATACCGGCACTGTAGAGGTAGATTCTACCGATGGCACTGATTATACTCAACAATTCATAGTAACAGTCACTGGAACTATAGGAGCTAATGTGGGCAGTAATGCCACAGTAGCGAATCCAAATAGCGGCATCATGAATGCATACAAGTATCTACAGCAAGAGCATAATGGCAGCCTGGTGGCATCAAGTCTTCCGCCCCTCTCGGTACAGACCAATTCACTATCCTATGGACAAGGAGATACAATAATTATCAACGGGGCAGTCAAAAACATATCAAACCAGACTGCAGTTACTGTAAGAATCATCAATTCATTGAAAAACATGGTTTCAATAGCACAGTTTATTCCCAGTTCCGACGGTACTTTTTCTACCAAAGTTCTTGCTACGGGTCCACTATGGACAAATGCTGGCAATTACACAGTTCTTGCGCAGTATGGACCAGCTACAAATGCTACTGCTAGATTCTCTTTCAGCGGAGGCAATGGACAGTCAATCATAAACATATCAAAAAATGGCACTTATTCATTACAGACAAGTGCAGGAACGTTCAACATACCATATACGATACAGGGTGGAACCATACAAAACATGCAGATCAACGGACAACAGGCTACACTCATAGTTACCATTAGCGCATCATCAAATGGTTCATTATCTATAACTCTCCCAAGAGCACTAATAGATGCCAAACAACTACCACCTGTAATCACAGGGCCAAATTCAACGTCAACCACGAAAGTTAACCCAGCAGACATGCCAGATCAATCATTCATAGTACAAGTTGGAGGGCAAAACGTACAGTTTACAGAAGTAAAATCCATAAACAGTAGAACACTTGGCATACCCTTCCACAAGGGAGATACAACGATAGATGTCATCGGTACAGTTTCAGTTCCAGAGTTTGGCCCAATAGCAGCTCTAGTACTTGCAATTGCAATCATATCAATAATTGCAGTATCTTCAAAGACTGGACTAAGGTTCATGCCAAAATACTAGCGCTTCCTTTTTGTTTTAACTAGAAACTATACACTGAGATTTTTATTTTTTCGTCTGGTTTTTATCATGTTCTAAAATGATAAATTTGTCAGAATACTGATAATATGACGCTTAGATTATTATACAACTAAATGAAAAAGAAGATCATGGATTTTGAATTCGAAGAATTTGATTCTCTAGAAGACATATTTGTATACATGGCAACCATGGCCCCGCCGATGAAAAACATGCTACCAATAAGTTCCTACAGAGGATACATCTTCTCAATGATCCCCCTGAGTCCTTCAACTGGCAATTCCTACCTTGTGATTTATACAAAAGGCAAGATTGAAGGAAACATGCTGGAATTTGATATGAATTTGAAAAAGTACAGGGCAGTCGATGCGGCAGAGCGTGCAGATAAGAGCTATTTTGTTGTTCTAACTCCAAAAAGAAATACTCTTGCAGATGCTGCAATTGATGAATTAGAGAGATCTACTTAGTATATGCGGGAGCATTAACTGATCTGCTTCTGGCATACTTTTCCATAATATCGTCAGGAAGCTTGCCATTGAATAACTCCTTACACAGGCCTCGCAAGTAACGCATTATTGCCCAAGTTCCAGCCTTTATCATACTGTACATGACAGGTTTCATCATAATCCCATATGTCTTGTTTCTGAGTATTATAGGAATAATATCATTAATTACTCTCAAGTTGTGTTCCCAACATTTCCAGAATAATGTAAATTGCGCCTCGTTGAGATTGCCAAAGTGCATTGAGTTCTTTTCGTTAAAATCCTGATAAAGTAATGGTGCAACTATACCTCTCATATTTGTGTGTTTAAAGTCTTCAATCAAATCAATGGTATACTGTGTTTCGTCTGGTGTTTCATCAGGCCATCCTATGATCAGAGTTGCTGCTGGGAACCAATGATTTTGATTCATTATCTTTGCACCTTCTCTGACAACCCATCCCCATTCATCGGTAGAAAACGGTTTTGTCTTAACTCCAAGGTGTTTCTTTACCATTTTTGGCGCTACCGTTTCAATGCCAAGATTTGTAGCTAACCATTTTTCATTACTCATTCCATTAATTTCTGAAATATCATGAAACAGCTTTGGATCTGCACATACAGCAGAAAATGTCATGTGAGTAGTACCGACAAATCTAGCTCCTAGCGATTTGAGTCCCTTCCATAATTCAGTTATTGCGTCATAGTTTGGCCTAAACTCTCTGTTGTCACATCCATAAAGCAACATTTCATCAGAATGCAACCAAATCGAATCAAACCCATAATCTAGATTTATTTTTGCTTCTTGTTGTAACCTTTCAAGTGGAAGATCCTTCTTTGATCTTTTGTTTACATCACAAAAGTCGCAACCTCTTCCACATCCCCGCATGGCCTCAATAAGCGAGTTTACAGTAGGACCTTGAATCATGGGTATATTCTGGATATTCTTTACAAAGCAGTGCATCAATTCTGGAGCATCGCCTTTTTCTAGATCATGAAACAGGTCTAACGCAAGTTCATCAGCCTCACCTACAACTACAGTGTCTAGACCATGGATTTTCATCCTCTCAGTTTTTGCCAGTTCCCAAGCTCCGTTTCCTCCAACGGCTACATGAAAATTGTATTTTTTCTTGAGCTGAATAATCTTAGCACACATTCTTTTAAATTTCATTGCAACGTATGATAGTTTTTCAGGAGACATTGTAGTAGTAACAGGTGCCATCCCAAGTGGATCCATTACATTTATCCCCACAACCTTGGTATCAGGTCCTATACATTTTTCAAGATAATCCGGATTTGCAATAAATATATCATCACGGTTGTATCCTTGTAACAGTGCAGCTTCCACCCTGCGTAATCCAACCTGAGCAACTTTTGCTTCGCCAGTTACCACATTGGTTTCTACAGGCGGACAAAACACTTTATCAAAAACCCATTCTGGAATAACCTCATAAGGTCCACATGCAATAAACCCATAGAGAAAATTACCACGATAATTAGTCATCAAGCTACGATCTGCGGTAAGAACTATCCTCTTGCCTGCCATTCCTCCTTGTCTTTTTTACTATGATATAAACCGTTTACTTTATTACCCTATTTTGAAAAATTTCTCTTTTGACATATAAAGTGGTATTGTATAATCAGCACGTGAGCATATCAGAACCAAGACATATTGAAAGACATAAAAAAGAGGCTAGCTCGATAAGGGATTTCGTATTTGGTTTTGGGGATGGAATAAACACATCATTAGGATTGGTAGCTGGTGTTGGCGGAGCTGATCAAGCCTCAAGCATAATCATCTTAGCTGCAATAGTAGCAATGTTTACTGGTGCAAAAGCAATGGCAGTACAGAATTATCTTGCAGTTAGATCGCAAAGACAGATCTTACAATCCGAAATTGAACGAGAAAAATGGGAGATGGAAAATGTTCCAGGCGCTGAAAGAGAGGAGATAGAGAACATCTACAAAGCAAAAGGGTTTACCGGAACTGAACTTGAAAGTATAGTCAACAAAATTACTTCTAATAAAAAAGTATGGTTAGATACAATGCTTACAGAAGAACTAAAATTAAATTTAGAAATAGTAGGAAGCCCATTGAAGAGTGCTTTCCGTATGTTTGGCGCATTTTTAGTCGGAGGTATTTTACCAATTATCCCATATTTCTTCTCAAGTGGATATGAACCACTGCTAATAGCTGTAGGTCTAAGTTTGTCTGCATCATTTGTCATTGGAGCAATCAAATCCAGGATGGCCGGTCTAAACATAGTTTGGGGCGGATTAGAAATGGCTGGCCTTGGAACTGGAATAGCGTTAATAGGATATGGTATTGGTTCAGAATTAGGGCATATCGGAATAGTCAAGACCTAGTTTTATTCATAGCGACCCTGTTTGCCACGTTTGCAGCAAAGGCTCCAGCACCTATGCCATTATCGATATTTACAACTGAAAGCCCTAGTGTACAACTCTGCAACATTGAAGCAAGTGCTGCAACGCCCTTCTCTCCATACCCATATCCCACAGACGACGGAACTCCAACTACTGGAACATCCACTAAGGATGAGACTACAGATGCAAGTGCTCCTTCCATTCCCGCCACTACAATTATTACATCTGCTTCGTCATGGATGATTTTCTTAATTATTGGAAAAATCCTGTGTAATCCTGCTATTCCAACATCATAGCTGGTAATGCATGTACAACCCATTGCCTCACACATTAGTCTAGCTTCTTCTGCAACACCAATATCAGAAGTGCCAGCAGTCAATATGCCCACTTTACCGCCTGAAGATGACAGTTTCTTAAAGAACAAAACTGACGTGGTATTTCTTCCGGTTTTGATCCTAAGTTTGTGCTTCCTAGAAAAAGGGGCAATCGTTTTGTAGTGAGATTTGTTAATCCTTGAGACCATAACACAGTCTGATCTAGACATTGCAGCCAGAATGATTTTTTTTAAATCTAGTAGTTGTTTTTTTTCAGCAAATATTACTTCTGGAACGCCTCTTCTGATTTTTCTTCCTACATCAAATTTAGCAAAATCCTCTATTTTTTCTATAGAATAAAGAGAAAGTAATTTTTTTGCCTTGACTGCATTAATCCTTCCCAACTCAAGTGATCTTAGTATTTCCACGAGCTCCAACAATATCCATAACTGTTACAAGTTAAAAAAATTTAATCAGAGTTCAAGACCAGAAATGGCTGTTTTGACACTTTCTACACCTTTTTTGAACCATTCTTTTTCATTGGAATCTAGATCTAATTCTATGATTTTTTCCACGCCATTCTTTCCTAATACTACTGGCACACCAATTGAAACATCCGAATAGCCATATTCCCCGTCAAGATACGTAGCAACTGGTATAACTTGCCTTGTATCTCTTACTATGGCCTCGATAATGGCAGAGATTGCATTTCCCGGAGCATGAACTGTTGCCCCTTTGAGTTCAATCACTTTGGCTGCAACTTGTCTTGTACTTTGTACAATTTCATCAGTTTTTTGTTTTGACAATATAGAAGTTAGAGGAATGCCTGATACTGTGGAATATCTTGGGAGAGGTAACATATTTTCTCCATGCTCGCCTATTACCAAAGCACGAATGGAATTACGAGAGTAGCTTGTTGATTCGTGAATAAACTGGACAAACCTAGATAGATCAAGCATGTTACTCATGCCAAACACTCTATTTTTTTGAAACCCTGAAACTTTGTATGTAAGATATGCCATAGGATCTAATGGATTAGTCACAGGAATTATCATTGCATCTTTTGCGAATTTCTTTATGTTCTCTACTACTCCTTTTACAACTGACGCGTTAGTTTTCAATAGATCCATTCTTGTCATACCTGGTTTTCGTCCTGATCCAGCTACAACCACTACAATGTCTGATCCTTTCATCTCAGAATAATCATTAGAACCTCTAATGTTTACATCGATTCCCTTTTCAGATAACATATGATTAATATCCATTGCTTCTCCTTGTGGAAGCCCCTGTACAACATCTAGTAGAAGAATTTCGTCTGTTATTTTTCTTAGCGCAGTGAAAAGTGCTGCTGCCCCTCCCACTTTACCTGAACCAATAATTGTAATCATGATCAGGCGTCAATTTAATTCACTAATTAAACTTCACTATTATTCCCGGTAAAATCAATGTTGTAATTATGACCTGTCCTTTGTGCAGAATTACAATTTATATGCATTTGAATCTGCTTACAGAATCATGGCTCTTGTAATTGATGCCCAAGTAGCAGGAATTTCTGGAGACATGTTACTATCTGCTCTTGTAAACATAGGCGCCAATAAATCCAAAGTAATTGATGGTGTTTACATATCGGAAAGTTATCTTGCTGGTTCAAAGATTCAGAATATCAATTTCGAAAAGACAACAAAACATGGAACTGAAGCAACTAGATTAGTTTTAGACATAAAGGAAGGACATCATGAAAGAAGGGGGATTGAGATTCAAGACTGTATATTACAAATATTAGATAAAATAGAATTATCTGACAGAGCAAAAGGCTTTGCAAAAGATACCATCAAATCTTTAATCAGGGCGGAATCCAAGATCCATGGAGAACCAATAGAATCAGTTCATCTTCATGAAGCATCAAGCATAGATACTGTTATCGATATCATTGGTTCTGCAATAGCTCTTGACGATTTAAAATTTTTTTCTGACGAGATCATTTCTACCCCGGTTGCTGTCGGGGGCGGAACACTGAGTTTCTCACATGGAATTACGTCAAATCCTGCAAGTGCGATCCTGGAAATATTTCGTGGTTCTGGCATAATAATGACTGGAGGTGGCGCAAGAGAAGAGCTTACTACTCCCACCGGTGCAAGTTTACTAGTAAACCTTGTAAGCCAATGTACCGAGTTTTATCCCTCTATGAAGGTTAAATCAATTGGATATGGTGCAGGCAGTAAGGATTTCGAAAGATTTCCAAATGTCTTAAAAATTGTCAGAGGTGAGTTGACACATCAATTCGAACAAGATACAGTTCAAATTATTGAAACAAACATTGACGATGTTTCAGGAGAAGTGATAGGACAAATGATTGACAAATTAATTACCAAAGGTGCAAAAGATGTTACAGTGGCACCAGCTATCACAAAAAAAAGCAGACCAACCAATCTTGTTTCTGTCATATGTGATCCATCAGATACAAATGAGATGATCAATACCATTGCCTCTGAAACTGGCACGTTAGGAGTTAGAGTCAGGACATCAAATCGTCACATAATTCCAAGAATTATCATCTCAGTCCCGATTACAATTTTGGGAAGAACCTTTACAGTGCAATGCAAGGTAATAAAAGATGGCAATATGACAAAACATTTCAAAGTAGAAGCCGATAATGTAAAGTTAGTTTCAGAGTCGCTAGACATTACCTTCAGAGATGCAAATGAATTGATTACTGCCGAAGTAAAAAAAAATCTTCACCTAAAATGAGCAAATTAGAACAGTTAATCAAATGGTTTGATGGAAAAAATAAGACTTTGGTAGCACTGTCTGGCGGCGTGGATAGTGCACTTGTAGCCTATGCCTCATACAGATCACTTGGAGATCTCTCGGTAGCCGTTACTGCAGATTACAAAACTCTCTCACAGGAAGAATTAGAATCAGCAAAGAAGATTTGCTCAGAGATAGGAATAAGGCATATCGTAATAGAATACAATGAGCTTGACAACCCAGATTTTGTTAAAAATGATAAGGATAGGTGTTTTCATTGCAGAACACAATTAGCAGCATATTTGACAAAAATAGCCAAGTATGAGGGAGCTGGCGTAATAGTTGATGGCACCAACCTTGATGACCTCGGAGAATATCGCCCTGGGATACACGCATTACGAGAAAATGGGGTTCAAAGTCCACTGGTGGAAATAGGATTTACAAAAATGGAGATAAGAAATTTTTCAAGAGAAGCTGGGCTTTCAGTTTATGACAAGCCATCAAATTCATGTCTTGCATCTCGCATTCCTTGGGGTCACAAAGTTACTGCAGAGAAATTATCAAGGATTGAAAAAAGTGAAAACGCGGTAAAACAACTTTTTGGGGCAAGACAGGTAAGAGTACGCGATTTAGGTAAAGAAGCGAAAATAGAGGTGGGTCAAAATGAGCTTCATCTGTTTTTGGATTTACAAAAGGTTTCAATATTAAATGAGCGTCTCAAAGAGATTGGATTTGAATCCATATCGATAGACAGAGAAGGATACAGACCCGGTAAACTCAATGTGATAGTAGATTGATCTATCTAGACAATGCGGCATCTACGCCTGTTCATCAAAAAGTAATAGATGAGATGATCCCCTACTTTAAAGAACAATACGGAAATCCATCTTCCATACATAAATTTGGCAGGACTGCAAATGTGGCCATCCAAAATGCTAGAAAGAGAATAGCTGATTTAATCAATGCTGACAGCAAAGAAATTCTTTTGACATCAGGAGGAACTGAATCAAACAACACCGCGATTTATGGCATAGTTTTTCAGAATAAAGGCAGACACATCATAACGTCTTCTATTGAACATGATGCAATACTTGAACCCTGTAAACGTCTTGAAAGAGAAGGATATAGAGTATCACATATTCCAGTGGATAGACATGGTCTTGTAAACGTAGATGATGTTAGAAAAGAAATCTCTCAAGATACATGCCTTATTACAATAATGTTTGCAAATAACGAAGTTGGAACTATTCAACCAATAAAAGAAATTGCAAGCATAGCACATGACAACAACATAGTTTTCCACACAGATGCTGTCCAAGCAGTTGGCAAAGTTCCAATCGATGTCAAAGAACTAGGGATTGATTTGCTTTCCATCTCTTCACATAAGATAAATGGTCCTAAGGGAGTAGGTGCGCTATACATTAGAAAAGGAATCACAATATCGCCTCTCATACTAGGAGGAGGGCAAGAGAATGGATTAAGATCAGGAACTGAAAATGTTGCAAGCATAGCAGGTTTTGGCATGGCCTGTAAGCTAGCAAGGGATAACATGAGTCAAAACATTTCTTATTTCAAGAATCTTACTTCTCGACTTGTTACAGGTGTTCTATCTGAAATACCAGAGACTAATCTTAATGGGCATCCTGAAAAGAGAATTCCCAATAATGCTCACTTTACATTTCTTGGGGTAAACGGTGAGGATCTAATCATTAAACTTGATGAAAACAAAATTGCTGCTTCTACTGGCTCAGCATGCTCTGTACGAGTACAGAAGGCATCACATGTACTTAGGGCAATGGGTTTTTCACATGAACAAATAACTGGTTCCCTACGTTTGACTGTTGGAATTACCAATACCGATGAAGAGATAGATGAGGCTGTTAGAGTGTTGAAGGAAGTAATACAAGAGCTTCGTGCTGTTTCGCCCTACAAGAATAAATACAATTTCTAGATCTATCTGGGCAAGACCTGGAATTGGTATCCATTTTTCTCAGTTAGGGGAACTAGGGAATCCATTCCATTCCACACATAAATTTCAACAGAATACTTTCCCGGAGTGGTAGGTGTCCATTGAATTTTTTCAGTTACTTCGTTTGAGGGATTTATCATGTCATTAACCCATTTCAAATACACGACTTCACCTTGATCGTTTTTTACTTGAACAATGTATGAGATTTTCTGACCATTTTGATAATTTCCGTTTGAAATAATATCTTTGAAAGTTATTGTCTGGTCTACCTTAGGACTTTGTAACAGAGGAAGTCCATTCATGTCATTAATTTGTGTAGCTTGGCTAATATTTGGCATATATGCTTCTTGTGGAACACTGGGTGGATATGTTTGAGGTGACGGTTGAGATGTCGGAGTAGATGATGAGGGTGGTTGTGAGGAAGAAGCAACTATTGAACCTATTATAACTGATCTTCCCGATGCATCCATGTTGTCATGATACCAAGCTTGTACTGTTCCTCCAACAGGCGATATCAAAGCAGTTCCATCTGCATTACATATCCAAGATGGCATCTTGAACATTCCTTTGAATATTCCTGAACCTGGCGCAGTCTCGGTAAGTGTAAAGCCTGTGGCGGCAAGTCCTCCATGAAATACTCCATTTATGGTACATTGATGAAATCTAAAGCCCTTTATCCATACCTCAAGGAGTATATTTCCACTAGCGTCTCCTACCGTATCCACTGCGGAAGAATTTGGATCGCTTACAGTTGTAAACGATTGAATGGTATTGCCATTAGATACAAGATCTGGATCGTACAATGTTATTGTGACTGGCGATCCAATTTTATAATTTGCCGAATCAAGTGTTACTATACCTGTATGTGTTGGAAGATTGTTTTTTGAGGTAACAGTAGTTTGTTGACCAGCAGATAAACCTGAAATAGAAAAGTTGATTCCATTTTCACCTACCATTTGACCATTTACAAGAAATACTATATTACTGCCAAATGTATGTAGACTTTTTATAAGATTCGGATCAAATTGATTTAGTTGATTTACTACTACATATGAAATTGTACCACTAAAAACACCCGAGCCTGCAGCTGTTTCTTGAAGTTCAGCACGATATACAGCATTGTTCACTGCTTGACCATCCTGCATACCAAAAGAAAATAGATCGAAAACGATTGGTTGCACATCAGTTTCATGTGAAATGCTACCACCTGAACTACCAAAATTTATTTCTAGATACACTGGAGACGATGAAGACTGAGATTCGATCGATGCTACTGCAGAATCGCTTATCTGAACAAGACCATCTCCAGAAGAAATGGCACCGGGAGCTAGGATTTGAATCGATGAATTACTAGATGCATTACCAAAATGAAGAGTCATGCTAGTATCTGAGAAGGAATTAATTCCTAGCTGTTGTTGAAACGATCTTAAATCATAATTAACCCAGTTTGTTCCACCAGAATTAGGTTGGCTGATGTTTATGAATAAATTTTTCAGAGTGGAAGTGGTGATTCCAAGGTTCAAGGTAATCTCATAAAAATTAGTAGGTGGGGTCGATCTAGTGTCTACCATTAATCTGGCAGAGTTTGCGTCAGGAATACTAGAAGAAACAGAGATCGGGTTTAAAAGACTGTTTGGGTTTGGATAAAAATTTACACCCGATGCGCCATTTAGTGTTACTGGGCTTCCAATCTTCAGTGTTGGAATCACAGCTGAACTTCTATAGTCGTCTAAATTCTCAACAATTCCCGAGTTTAGAACCTGATTACTATCAGACAATGTAATGGTTTGCTTTTGTCCAGGCCCAAACTGACCTTGACCAGAACCAAGGGTAAGGCCGGCAGTTGAGGTGATGCCAGAAACGATAGACACCGATTGTTGATCATATTCTATACTACCTGATTGTCCTCTAGGAGCATTTTTCAAAATGCCAATTGTGGAAATGCTACCATAATCACTTTCAAAAACTCCAGTATTTGGGCCAGTTTCTACAAATGTTACCAATTGGTTGTAAGTTACTCCGTTTGCAGTTATTGATGAACTGGTTTCAAGGTTATTTGTCTTCAGGTTAACAACGCTACCTAGATTCATTCCTACATTTCCATTGTCCAGAAAACCCAAGCTGTTAAGATAAGGTACGAGGTTTACAAGCCCGGAGATATTACTTCCACCAGATTCTGAAAATGCCTGATAGAAAGTCGCTTCTGGATTGCTGACATTAAATGTCCATGAATCTATTGCAGTAGGATCCTCATCCAATTGAATATCATTTATTGTTGCAAAAACTTCAGAGCCTGCAGAATATGCGTTTCTATCAAGTGTTATCGAAATATTTGGTATTTCAGAGTACGTGAGATCAACACTTTGGGTTCCCGTAGCATCATCATATTCTACACTAACGCTATTATCAAATGAAAAAAGTTGAATGACTGGCCATATATTTGGATTAATCCCAATTTGACCCGTCTTTACATTTGGATTTGTATTCAAAGAAGGAGGGTTTCTAACCACATTATTTTGATTAATGGACTGCGGTTGCGGAATACCACTACACGAGTTAAATGACGCAAGTCCTTTAGTAGTACCTGAAAGACCGCTAGAGTCTGGAATTGCAATACCATCAGTTTGCGAAAAGTCAGCTCCTAGCACAGAGGAAGGAGTAGAACCCGCGCAGAAAACACCAAAGTCTAGATTTTGGCCTGGCATGCCGCCCAATGCTATTTGATCTGCCTGTTTAGCTGCGCCGACGTTAGCAAAAAATGCATACCAATAGCCATCTGATCCTTGAACCATACTAAGCTGTCTTCCATTTACATTGACATTAGGTTCTCCTTGAGCTTGATCTAATTGAACATTATTTCCTTTGACTATTACTTCAACTACCATTGCGCCAGCGAAATGATTTTGAAAAACGCTATTTTCTGCAGATACAAATAGATTTGGATGATCGGAATATCCTTTCACATTAGACGATAGCATAGATGGAAAGACAAGCATCATAGCTAATACAAGGGCCAATGTTTTGTACAGCAATATCATACAGTGAAATCATTCTTGGAATTAACCTTGTCGAATAATTCGTGCATATTATGTCACTGTCACATTGTCTGGTGATAACCTGCAGCGCAATAGAGAGTCTATTTCTAATACCCCCATAAAAGAAATCATGAGATTAAGAAACAGCTAAGTTTTAACTAAGGCCTGCTGGAGCCCAGATGTGGCAAAACCAAAGACTATCCTGATAATTAGTGGAATTCTTGTACTAAGTGGAATAGCGATTTCATTTTTCCAAACTGAATCAGAAATGGGCCGTTTGGCTAGCACACAACAAAGTCTAACAGCTGGTTCATCAATGAACGTAAGCAAGAGTTTAGACCCGACAAAAAGTAAATACGGAGTTTATTCAATTCAGATAGCAGATTTTAAAGATGGTGATAGTCTAAGTATTAGTATTATTGATCCTAATGGAAATATTATCACTACAAAATCAATAATAAAAAGTCCATTTCAAGAAAATTTTACGATCTCTTCAACAGGTACCTATGAATTAAAGATACAGAATACAGCACAGA
Organism: Nitrososphaerota archaeon; assembly: GCA_027315065.1. Lineage (GTDB taxonomy): Archaea > Thermoproteota > Nitrososphaeria > Nitrososphaerales > Nitrosopumilaceae > Nitrosotalea. The sequence continues at coordinate 16,924 of DAHUYT010000018.1, forward strand.
CAGATGTGCAAGTGTTTGGAATCATTGGATATTATCCTCAAGGTGCAACCTTACTTGATGTGTTTAGCATCATAATTTTGATAGTGGGCCTGAGCGGTCTTGCCATAGGTATGATGTATCTAATAAAAAGACACGGTAATTACAACCAAGATAAATAGCACATGCAAAGAACGAGAAAAATAATACTAGGAAATACTCTTTTTTGGTAGAAGGAATTTTTTAGATGATACTCGAAATGCATGGTAAAAAATGATCTTTGGTTCATGCGTATGTTTGTGATGTGATATAAGTGATGATATTAATTGAGGAATTGATCTAGTTCAGTCAATCCATCAACCACACTGGAAAAGTTTTCATCTGTTTCCATGATTTTATTGAGTTTATCTTTATCGACGCTAAGACTTGTGTTTTTTCCATCGCGTTGCACAATGACAAATCCATATTTGATGGTGTATGATAATCTTGATTTTATCTCATTTTCGGATATTTGTAATTTTTCAGCAAGATAGTTGAAATCCCTTTCACCATCCTCTAATTCAGATAAAATTACTGAAACATCTGGATCTACAAGTATGTCTAACATTTGTCGTTTATCAAAATCTTCATTCATATTTACTAACCATATTTTGAGCTGAGTATCTTTTTCTTGTTTGAGATAAAATCGCTTATTAGAATTTTATCAATTTTTTCAGGATTAATATAGTAAGCTTTTCCTTTTAGATGCTTTTCTAGATTTTCAACATAGCTTAGAAGATCATCCTCTTCACTTACCATGATAGTGTCAATCTCAATTCCCTCACGTTTACATTTTTTTGCCTCCTGTAATGTTTTGGCATCAATAGCAGGATCTACCTGCTTGTACCTATAACAAAGATATACCAATTCATTTCCAATGTCCAATTTTACTTTCCTCTCATTTCTTATTTTGGTAATAGTTGCATCATCTGGTTTGTAGAAATGTGAATAGGGTTTATCTGACAAGATTGCATTTTTTTGAGATTCATCATCTACAAAACATGCAGACGGTTGACCATCGGTAATCACAACTATTCGTTTATTGAGTGAACCATCTTTTTTTAGAATCTTCAAAGCAAGTCGAAATGCCGCTTGGTAATTTGTATAATGTAAAAAATTGTCATTTGCGTCATAGGTTTTAAGATATGGGATGTCACGTTGTTTAATTTCTGACGCCAGAGAACCAAACCCTATAACGTAAATAGAATCATTTGGAAAGAATTTCTTATTTAAGACATACAATGCCCATAGAGCTTTCTTTGCAGCTTCTATTCTACTTCCTTCACCAGAACCAATAGAGTATTTCATTGTAGAGCTTAGATCAATACAGTAAACAACTGCAACCTTTACTTCTTCCCTCGTTTCAAATTTTTCAAAATCCTCAAACTCTAATTTAATCGGTAAATTTATTGCTGATTGCTTGTATCTAGCTCTTTGTACAGAATTCAGTATTGTCTTTGGTATGTCTATATTTTTGATATCATCTCCTATCTCAAGTTTTTTTGTGGTATCCAAGATTGTACTACCTACGCCTATGTTTTTTGTTTCATGAAGCCCAAATTCTCCCTCGTTTATTGTTTTTATGATATCTTCAAGCATTCTCTGACCTATTTCAAAAAATCCTTTGTTGGTAAGCCATCTTTTGTCATCTTTTAAGTAACCTTTTTTCTGGAGATATTTCGTTATTGGCTCATTGGTACTATGAATATCTAGCTCATTTTTAGATTCTTCATCCATTTTAGATTGTGGCGACTGTTCCTGTGTAATTCCTTGAAGTATTCTCTCTAAATCCTGTACAGATGGCGTCTTCTCTTTTATCACCTGTTTTGCCATCATATCTAGAATTTTGCGTAGTTGTTCATTTGATATATCTAAGTCAGAGTTTTTCGAATTTTTTCTTTCATTTAGAAAATAGATAAGGTTTACCATTTTATGCTGCAATGTATACGCCTTCTTTCTTGTCCAGAATCTTAGGTTCTACATTGCAAAGTCCATCTAGAGCTAATTCTAATATTGCAGACCTAAGCTCATGGTGCGCCATTTCAGAAAACACCATAGAGTCTTGGTGTACGTTGTGTTTTTTGGCTTGATTCACAAATTCACTTTGTTCACATAATGCCTTTTGGTAAATTTTATCCACCAAGGATGAGATAGATCTGAAATTCCGGAGTTGATTTTCATAGGAAGTCTCTAGACTATTAGAGCCTAAAATTTCCTGAGAAACTAGAAAGGTTTTACCTGCAAATTCTGTTTTAATTGCATCAAAGATACTCTGTTCAATGCCTTCGATATACTCAAGCGAAGTGTCCTTCATAGCAATATCAATCAAATTCTTCAATGTTTTTTGGCGGTTTTCTGCAGTATCATCCAATTCAGCAAGTTCAAATTTTGCACACTGTTCCATGCAGTAGATATCACTAGGTCTAGGTACTGGCAATATATTATGAGATAAAGATCTGGTTCTTTCTGCCTCGCCAACTAATAGTTCAAGACTATGAATACTCATTCTCACACTTACGCCTTTATCTTGATTAATTTCATGATTTGAACGTGCATTTTGTGTTACTCTTGCCAACATTTTAAGCATGAAAATAGGAATGAATGATTTTGGTATCTTAGATTCTTGAGCAATAATTAACATCTCATGGTTTAATGTTTTTGGATAATGTGTGTGTATGTGACTCTTTAATCTGTCATAGAGGGGCTCTATTATTTTACCTGCATGTGTGTAATCTATCGGATTTGCAGTGGCAAAAAATGCAGTTTTGGGTTCAAAAATTACCGGATAAGCACCTGTAGTGAACCTTCCTTCTTGCAATACTGAAAGAAGAGAAACTTGTTTTCGTGTATCAAGTACTGGTAGCTCGTCAATACAAAATAACCCATGTTTTGCCTGCATTAGCTGTCCGGGAGAATAAGATTCAATCTCATACATTTCCTTTCCTTTTTTTGTTATTTTTATTGCGTCAATCTGCCCAACCAGATCTTTTACAGATATATCAGGCGTTGCAAGAACATACTTGAATCTGTCTTTTCCCGATATCCATTCTATTGGTGTTTCAAGTTTGTGATTACGAATCTTTTCCATGCTGCTAGAATCCATGTAAAACCTAGGACTTGACATGGTGTTTTCCTCATCTTGTAATAGTGAAAGTAATTCATGAGATGGTAGATCCATTGGACAATCGTTTGTGATGCTTCCTCTTATTACAGGCATTGGTGAAAGCAAGTTTTCCGCAATTGTCTGAGCAATCCTTGTTTTGGCCTGACCAATTTGACCGACTAGTATCACATCATGACATGATAGTATTGCACGATCAAGAGATGGAATGACATCACCATCAAATCCTATTATTCCGGGATATTTGATACCATTTGTCTTGATCTTCGAAATCAGATTCCTTCGTAGTTGTTCTTTGGAGCCTACTATCTTGTAATTTATTTCCAAGAGATCTCCCAGTGCCTTTACCTGTTTGTAATCCTCAGGAACTCCTGCCATTATTTCAGTATATTTTGGCTCCAAGTTGTAACTTCGATTAATAAGATTTTCAAGATCCTGCGCCAATACGCTAAGTATAGCATAATTCTGATTTAAAGTATTGTAACTGTCTAAGATTTTGGCATATTTCCCTTAGCCTGATTTTATCTGTTTCTAAAAAATCATTTAATAAAAAAAGCCAAGGATCACTTCCTAGAAATATCATTGGACAGTGGATCCCAAGAAAAAAATCCTCAGCAAGATATGATTCTAATCTTTCCCATTAAGAATTTTGTATATGTTGGGTTTGCTCTCTTTGCATAGAGATGATCTGGAATAAATTGTCTTACAGATTTGATTGCCTTCAACTATGACTGTGTTCTGCTTGCTGAAATTATACTGGGAATGTCATGCCACCCCATGCAACAGCACTATTTTAGCATGGTTTTTATCGGGGATGGAGGGGATTTTTCAATACTTGTCTTCACAAGAATTTAGACACATTGTCAGGATTGCAGGTAAAGATGTACATGGTACTAAAAAGACGATAATAGGCATAAGTCAAGTAAAGGGAATAGGTTACAGTTTTGCAAAATCTATCTTAGATATATTAAAAATAAATCCTAATAGTAACATAGGTTTTCTCACCGAGTCTCAAGTTGAAGAGATAGAAAAAGCAATGAGGAATCCAGCATCAGTGAATATTCCTCCATGGTTCCTTAACAGAAGAAAGGACATGGATTCAGGTAACAATCTACATTTGATTACTTCTGACATAGATTTCAATGTGAGAAATGATGTTGAAAGAGAAAAGGGAATGAATAGCTGGAGAGGATTTCGTCATACTTATGGATTAAAGGTAAGAGGACAAAGAACTCGCACAACTGGCAGAAAAGGTGGCGCAGTTGGAGTCCGCAAGGGTGGAAAGGTGTTACCAGCTGGTGCACCAGTTGAAGGCGCAGCAGCCCCAGCAGCCGGTGCCGCAGCATCTCCTGCAGCTGCTTCAACTGAGAAAGGTGCGGCAGCCCCAGCAGCTGCTACAAAAGGTGCAGCAGCTCCTACAAAGGATGCAAAGTCCACTGCAAAGCCAGCTGCGGAAAAGAAGGCCAAATAGGTGAGATAGATGGGAGATCATCCAAAGAATTCTCGCAAAATGTGGAGAAAACCGAAACGACCTCTAAATTATGATCTGTTGAGTGAAGAACTATATGTTCTTGGTACGTATGGACTCAAAAACAAAAGAGAGCTTTGGAAAGCACATACAGAACTTTCCAGAATAAGAAATCAAGCAAGATCACTTTTGGCTTTAACACAAGAGATAAGAAGCAATAAAGAGCCAATTCTTATGAGATCGCTGACACGAATAGGATTAGTAAAAAAAGATTCCACCTTAGATGATGTTTTGAATCTGAAAGTAACTGATTTACTATCACGCAGATTACAAACAGTAATCCAGAAAAAAGCCAATATTAGAAGTCCGTATCTTGCAAGGCAGGCTGTAGTACATGGACATGTCATGATAGGAGAGAGGACAGTAAACATTCCATCTTACACTGTAACCATAGAGGAAGAAAACCAAGTGAGTTTGTCGCCTGAGATAGATCTGAGTAAAGATAAAAAGCCCGCTGAAGAAGTAAAAACTGAATAGCCGTCAGGGTAAAAATACACAATTATTATCTATCCAGAAGTAACATAAAATAGCGATATGTGTTCAATCATAGGGTATCTAGGCCTTAACCAAGCCGCACCAATAATAGTCAAGGGCTTGAAGAGAATGGAGTATCGCGGATATGACAGCGTTGGAGTTGCTACATTTTCCAATAACCACATTTTAGTGAGAAAAGGTGTAGGAAAAGTAATAGAAGTAAACAAGGCAGTAAGACTTGATGAGCTTTCTGGAACCGTCGGAATAGGACATACAAGATGGGCTACGCATGGAATGGTTACTGATACAAATGCTCATCCCCATCCATCTAGTACTGGAGAGATAGCTATTGTTCACAATGGAATAATAGAAAACCACGAGGAATTAAAGAGAGAACTAGAACAGAAGGGTTATGCATTTAAAAGTCAGACAGACAGTGAAGTGATTGCAAATCTTCTTCAGTATCATCATGATGAAACTGGAGACATAAAGCAGTCAATGACTCATACTGTTTCTGATCTTAAAGGAAGTTATGCTTTTGTAGCTGTTTTTGAGGACGGGACGTTAGCTGCAGCAAGATTCCATGAACCTCTCATAATAGGAATAGGAAAAGAAGGATATTTCATTTCTAGTGATGTTCTAGGCTTTGTAGAACATACAGATGAGGTTATTTATTTGGACAACAGAGAGTTTGTAATTATCAATACAACTGGAATTCAGATTTTTGATTTTAACATAAATCCAGTACGTCACCAAATCACCAAGGTATCAAAGGAATTTGCTGATGTGTACAAGGGGGAATATGCACATTTTACTCTCAAGGAGATATCAGAACAACCTACCACGATATTAAATGCAGGAAATAACACAAAACTTGAACTTGATTTAGCAACTGATTTGATACGACATGCAAAAACACTTTACATAACTGGTAGCGGAACAAGCTACAATGCAGCACTTGTAGCCAAATTTCTTTTTTCAAAATATGCAAAGATCAAGATAGAGCCTATAATCTCAAGCGAGGTACATTTTTCTCATGATGTTTTCGAACAACAATCCATTTTGATAGCATTGTCTCAAAGTGGCGAGAGTGCAGATGTATTGGAGGCTGTAAATATTGCAAAAAAAACAGGTACTAAGATTATTTCAATTGTAAATATAATGACATCATCCCTAGTTCATTTATCATCCATATCCATAGGACTAGGTTGTGGTCCCGAGATAGGAGTGGCAGCCACAAAGAGTTTCACTGCACAACTTGCGATATTATACAAAATTGCCGATAAGATATGCAATGGCAGTACTGGCATAGATTTTGCCAAAGCATCAGAAGCCATCAAAAAAATTCTTTCTGACGACTCTAAGATTAAGGAGATAGCAAAGAAGATCAGAGATGTCTCTGACATATACATACTTGGAAGAGGAATACATTACCCTATAGCGTCAGAGGCTTCACTAAAGTTAAAGGAACTCACGTACATACATGCAGAAGGTCTTCCCGGTGGAGAGCTAAAACATGGGCCTCTTGCGTTAATGGATTCTAACACATATGTAATTATGATCAATCCAAGTGATCCCACCTACTCTGATACATTAACTAGCGCACGTGAAATAAAGGCCAGAGGTGCAAAGGTCATTGGAGTTTCAGACAAGCCTAGCGACGTTTACGATTACTGGATAGAGATACCGCAGATAGATGAATCCATGTATCCATTAGTGGAAATAATACCTATCCAGCTTTTGGCTTATTACGCAGCTGTTGAAAAAGATACGGATCCTGATTATCCAAGAAACTTGGCAAAATCTGTGACAGTCAAGTGATTTTTTGGTACTCTTTTTCTGTTAGATCAAGTAACTTTTCCGAGTTTATCCCAGTTTTTAACATACATGCTATAGATGCTCCACCTGCACCTACACCTTCTTTAACAAATCCCTCAGCATAAGAACGAAGACCTGGAATGCTTGATTGACCAAGTCTAAGTTTTGCAACTAGTATTGGGATATCAAATATCTGGCCAACTGTTTCAGCTAAATTTGCTGACTTGTCATCTACAATATAAGATGTAGTACCTATCACAGTATTTTTACCGTTAAAATCTAGACTTTTTGCAAAACACAGGACTGCTGCCATCTGAGTCCCACCTGCTAATAGTACCTTTGTGGTTTCAGATGAGGTACTAAGCATTCCAGCAACTGTAGGTATCATTGGATCACCAATCTCCGCAACAATATCAAAAGGATCAGTTGACCGCACCCTCTTTAGTGCGTTTTTTACAACTTCAGTCTTGAGACTTGTTGGGTTATCAGGCATACTGCTGCTTACCAGCGCCTTTATACCAAGCCCCTCGAGTACTCCAAGAGCTGTTGTGGTTCCTCCCGGAATGCTTTCTCCAATCACTAAACAGTCAGTTGAAGCACCAAGAAACCTACCGATTATTCTTCCATATTCTACTGCTTTTCTTATCTCATCTTGACTCAACGCAGCCTCATTTGAGATATTTTTTCCATATCCCAAATTCATGTCTATGAATGGAAGTTTCGGAGGAATCTTACTTCCAGCATTAATTACTATGCTTGGTATACTTGCTGCTTCTAAAGCGGTTTTTGTTAGAAGAGCTGGTGTGGGTTTACCATCAGGAGTCATAGGTATGACAGATATGCTTTTACAATGTCCGTAGTGGATGAACTCAGCATCTGCAGGTCCTGTATATTTTATCAGATCAGGATGCTCTCCAGCAATTGTAATGCCTTGAATTTCCGAGGTTGCTGTATATGATATCACTAGGGAAAAAGTAAATCTCTTCTGTTTTGTCTTCTCGATGAAATCTAAGCCTTCTTTTTTGTTTCCTAGTATCTCAATATCTTGCAAAAATCAATCACTACTCATAAATTCTAAAAATTCTTTTTCTGTTCTAGGTTGAAGCACAAAATTGGCCTTTTTTTCCTTTCCTATTGTAGATGTTGGTGAGCTGCCATAGTTGTGGCCAGGATAAAGGATCAGGTTATCATCCATCTTATAGAGTATATCAAATAGACTATGATAAAGATCTCTAGCGCTTCCTCCTGGAAGATCAATTCTTCCGCAATTTCCTACAAATAATGTGTCACCTGAGAAGATCTTTCCATCCCCAACAAGACACATGCTGTCTTTGGAATGCCCCGGTGTATGAAAAACATCAAGTTCCGAATTCCCAAACCTAATTTTGTCACCTCCAGATACTGTAACATCATTTTTTATGGTTGAAGATGAATGTTGTAAGATCTTAGCTCCAGTCTTTCTTGCCATAGCATCATTACCTATAGTATGATCGAAATGATGATGTGTATTTATGATGTATTTTGCTTGTAGGCCATTCTTCTCTATTATCTCCATTACCAGATCTAGATCCCACGAAGGATCAAGAATTACAGCTTCACTTGTTTGTTCGTCCTCAAGTATGTAAGTAAAATTTTGCATACTTCCCACTTCAATCTGGTAAACTTTCACAACACTCCCACCTCGGCCTCCGGGGGAATTCCTATTTTTTCAACTATTATTTTTCCACACATATCCATTCTTTTTGGCATTCCAATCTTCATTTTATGATATGTAATTGTCACATCTGCTTTTACACATTTATCTATAACAGAACCTGAATCAGGATCCAGTCCAGATGGTACATCTACAGCTAGTTTGAATGCTTGAGATGTGTTTATCAAGTATATGGCAGTAGCATAAGGCTCCCTTATTTTACCTGAAATTCCAGTCCCAAAAATACCGTCAATAATTATGTCTGCATTAAGAGGAACTTGGATGGGATCAGAGGAAACAATAAGATTTACTGAATCCATTTTTTCTAGGATTTTCCAATTAGAGATGGACTCATCAGTTTTTATTTTATCTGGGCTTCCAAGTAATACAACGTCTGGTTTGCATCCAAACCCTGCCAGATGTCTTGCCACCACAAATGAATCTCCCCCATTATTACCCAATCCTGCAAATACAGTGATTTTTTTTTCCTGCAGGTTCCCGTATTTCTCAAGTAGATATCTTGCTGTGGATGCACCGGCATTTTCCATCATCAGTTTTCGAAGAAAACCCATCTTATGACCATTTTCTTCAATTTGCATCATCTGTTTGACTGTAATCTCCACATGAGTTCGAAAATTTATGTCAAATAAGGGCTTTACCAAATCACAATTGGTTACCACATACGAAACCTTTTACCTAATGCAATTGTCAAGTGCGGGAGAAGGGATTTGAACCCTCGAAATCCTAAGATACTAGCCCCTCAAGCTAGCGCCTTTGACCAGGCTGGGCGACTCCCGCAGATGCAATACCCATGTATGGTTTTTATAAGCCTTGATTACTTTTTTAAAACGTGCTAATTCCTGTCAGGTGTTTTTCTTGTGGAAATTTAATTGCAGACAAGTTCAAAGAGTACCAGAATCGTATAAAAAGTGGGGAGGATCCGGCAAAGGTCCTAAATTCCTTAGGGTTGAAACGATATTGTTGTCGAACTATGATGTTAACATCAGTGGAAACGATTCATCAAGTCATTCCATTTTATGAAGCAATAAGGAGAAGGGAACAGGAAGTACAATCCGAGCTAGAATGAAATGGCACGGATTGCATCAGTAAAGGGGAGATTACTCTACAACAGCAGAGGATGCAAGACAATCGAAATTGATGTAAACACAGACGATGGATATACTGGACGGGTGTGTGCACCATCTGGTGCAAGCGTAGGAAAACATGAAGCAATAAGTTTCCCAGATAACAAACCTGAGATAGGTCTTGAGATCTTAAAAGTAAACGAAAAAAAATTTATCGGGCTTGATCCTTCTGATTTAAAATCCATTCATGAAACATTAAGAGGAATAGATTCAACTTCTAATTATTCAAAAATTGGCGGTTCGATCGCATTTTCTCTCACCATAGCATCAATAGAATCTGCGGCAAAATCAGGTGGAATCCCGATGTTCAAAGCATTAACCAAGGATTCAGATCTTAGGTTTCCATTTCCTATTGGAAATATTTTAGGTGGTGGAGCTCATGCTGGTCCTGGAACTCCAGACATTCAAGAAATATTAGTTTGTGCTACTGGTTCAAAAACCATAAGAGATTCCATTGAAGTTAATTTTTCAGTGCACAAAGAACTTGGAAAGATACTGGCAAAAAAAGACCCTGGATTCACAAATGGAAGGGGGGACGAGGGCGGTTGGGCCCCAAGACTCAACAATGAGGAAGCGTTGGAAGTCTCTGCAAGAGCATGTGAACAATTGGGATTCACATTAGGAAAAGAAGTTTCACTAGGAGTTGATTTTGCTTCAACCACACAATGGAATGAGAACAAGAAAAAATATATCTATGACAGGGCAGGTTTTGAGAATACATCAGAGGAACAGATTGATTTTGCTTCTGAAATAATAAAGAAATACAAGTTAGCGTATGCTGAAGATGCAGTCCATGAGGAGGCCTTTGAAGATATGGCCATCTTAACGAGGAGGTTTCCAAATGTTTTGATAACTGGAGATGATCTTTTGGTAACCAATACTGAAATTTTAAAGAATGCTGCAAAGAAGAAAGCGTGTAATGCGGCCATTTTAAAGGTAAACCAAGCGGGAAGTCTTTATGACGCTATTGAATTTTCTAAGGAGGCGTCAAAAAATAACATAAAATTAATCACATCACATAGGTCTGGCGAATCATCTGATTCACACATATCACACATTGGAATCGCTACAAAATCAAAGATGTTAAAGGTAGGTATCATAGGCGGAGAAAGAATAGCTAAACTAAATGAATTACTACGTATCTCAGAGTATGATTTAATACGTGGAATGGCTGAGATTTAAGAACACGTCATGAGTAAGCAAGAAGAATTTGAACACATGGAAAAGTATGTGTTGTCTACTGGGATACGAGTGGGTACTCAGGTTAAGACAAAATTCATGACACCTTTCATTACAAAGGCAACAAACGAAGGACTGTACATTATAGACAGCAAGAAAACACTGTCCCGCATTCAGACAGCTGCCAGATTCATCAATAGGGCTACCACTATCTCAAAGGTATTCATTTGCTCAGGAAGAGAATATGCTAGTACTCCAATTGAAAAGTTTTGTGAACTTATTGGTGCAACCCCCATGCTCGGGAGATTCATGCCAGGCACTCTCACAAATCCGCTTTTGCCTTACTACATAGAACCAGAGTTAGTTCTAGTGGCAGATCCTCAGGTAGACGAGCAAGCAATTTTAGAAGCCACAAACGCTGGGATACCAGTTATTGCAATATCAAATACAGACAACGTAACATCCAAAGTTGATCTAGTCATACCCGCAAATAACAGAGGTAGAAAATCTCTTGCTGCAATCTATTGGTTATTAGCTAGAGAAATATTATTACAAAAAGGAGACATCAAGGTTAATGATCCAATGAAATATGAAATAGATGACTTTGAAACTAAGATAACAGAAGAAGAATTAGAAGAAGAATCTGAAAGAATCCCACCACTGAGAACAAGAAATCAGAGGCAATAACACAATGCAGATAAGAACACCAGCTGTAGCTGGAATGTTCTATCCAAACACGCAGCAAGAACTAAGATCAGCTATTAGAGATTGTTTCCTACATGATTTTGGTCCTGGAAAATTACCTCCTGCATCGGATGGTAAAAACATAATCGGAGTCATTTGTCCTCATGCTGGATACATGTACTCTGGCCCAATTGCAGCATATTCTTATTATGCAATTTCTTCATTAAAACCAGATCTTGTAATAATTATAGGTCCAAATCATTGGGGAATAGGTTGCAGTATAGCTGCCATGAAAGATGGTTTGTGGAGGACACCGCTTGGAGACGTTCAGGTCGATACTGATACAGCGCTAGAGATTAACAGAGTATCAAAGAATATAGAATTGGACTTTTTTTCACATACAAGAGACCACAGTCTTGAAGTACAGATACCAATGCTACAAGAAATCTACTCTCACAAATTTAAGATATTACCCATAATTTTGATAGATCAGAGCTACAATACAGCATCAGAGATAGGCAAAGCCATATCAAAGATAGCAAAAAATAAAAAAACTGTAATAGTTGGTTCTTCCGACTTTACACATTACGAAGAAAATGAATTTGCACATAAACAAGACAAATCTTTGATCGAACCTATATTGAGAATGGATGTGGACAAATTTTATAACATTTTACAAGAAAATCAAGTGAGTGCATGCGGATATGGAGCGATAGCTTCTACCATCATAGCCTGCAAAGAATTGGGTGCCACTAGGGCCACACTAGAAAAGTATGCTACCAGTGGAGATGTAACAGGCGAAAAAAAATCAGTGGTAGGATATGCATCGATCATTTTTTCATGAAATCAATTGCGTCAGTTCCAGGTAAGGTGATTCTTTTTGGAGAGCATTTTGTAGTATATGGTATCAAAGCTATACTTTGTGCAATTGATAAGAGAATTACCGTAACTTCTCAGTTTTTAGACGAGCCAAAAATACGTATAAAGTCAGAACTTGGGAATGCAGAGATTGACTTGGGTGTATTATCTAGCCTGAATTCAATTTCAACTAGATTTATGAAGCCTTTTTTCTACATTGTAAAGGAAACTTTGAAAGAATTTAATGTAAATAAAGGTATAGAGATAATTTTAAAGTCAGATATTCCTGCCGGAATAGGTCTTGGCTCATCCTCAGCAGCATGTGTTGCCGTAACAGCATCAGTTGCCGGATTATTTGATAGAAAGTCAAAGGAGCAGGTTCTAAAAAGATCCATAGAATCAGAACGTATAATATTTAAAGACGCCTCGGGTGCAGATTCATCTGTCTCTACTTTTGGTGGACTGATGTCATATGATAAAAATGGATTTGAGAAAATCGATTCTAAGAATAATTTTAGTTTTATAATAGCAAACTCAAATCAGGTTCACAACACAAGAGAAGTTGTTTTGAAGGTGAGTGAATTCAAAAATAAGAATGAAAAGTTGTTTGCAGAAATGTGTAAGCAAGAGGAGGGATTGGTAAGAGAAGCACTATTAAGATTGAAAGAAAATGACCTAAACAAACTAGGTTCTTTGATATCAGAAAATCAAGAATTACTAGAGAAGATAAATGTGTCAACGGATAGGCTTGACCTTCTTATAAAAGAAGCATCCAAAACATCGTATGGAGCTAAAATAACTGGGGCCGGTGGAGGCGGTTGCATAATTTGTTTGGTAGATGAATCCAATGCAATGGCCACACTAGAGAATTTAAAGAAAATTAGTGACTGCTTTATTGCAAAGATAGACTTTGGTGGATTAATCTATTGTAATCCAAGTTAATCTGTCATAGTGATAATGTGCCAAAATATGAGAGATACTTTTTAAAACCGAGCATACCACTGATAAAAATCATGATTTTGATCAAACTGGGTGGATCAATAATTACAAACAAACAAAAACCGCTAACAGCAAATGTATCTGCGATTAAACAAATTGCTTCCCATTTGAGAAAGGTAAAGGAACAATGTATGATAGTTCATGGAGGCGGTTCTTTTGGGCATTACTGGTCTGTAAAATATGACATGCATACAAAACCTGATAGGTATAGTATCAAAGGTGTTTCAATTGTCAAGAATTCAATGGTAGAACTAAACAAACTGGTTCTTCAATTGTTTCATCAATCAGGTCTTAATCCATATTGCTTACCTCCAACTGATTTCATTTTTGGAAACAAACCAATAATAAAAAAAGTTAAAGAAATTCCGAAGATTGCCAATACTGGATTGATTCCTGTCTCTTATGGCGATGTAATGTGGTTTGGTAAAAATAAGTTCTATATATTATCTGGAGACAAAATAATGGGAATACTAACTAGAATCTTGAAACCTCGTCTTGCAGTTTTCGTAACAAATGTAGATGGAGTATATTCTAACATAAAGACCAGAAAATTAATTCATGAAATAACTACAGAAAGACCTACAATTGCTGATGTAAAAATGGATGTTACCGGTGGAATGAATCGTAAAATAAAGGAGGCTATGAACATGTCTAGGAATGGAACCAACGTCTTCTTTGTTAATGGAAAAATCCCCCAAAGAATAGTAAATGCGATAAATGACAAAGAATTTGAAGGGACCCTATTCAGAGGATAGTCAAAGTATGGAATATTTAATTCTGGTAGACAGCAACGATAATCAGGTAGGAACTGAGGAGAAGACAAAGTGCCACCTGCTTAATGGAAAATTGCATAGAGCGTTTACTATCTTGTTATTCAATAAAGATGGAAAGCTTTTGCTAACACAGCGAAGTATGAACAAGATGCTTTGGCCTGGAGATTGGGATGGAACAGTAGCAAGTCATCCCAGACAGTCGGAAACATACGTATCCTCGGCAGAAAGAAGACTTCCAGAAGAGCTTGGAATAACTTGCAAATTGGATTACTTGTTCAAGTTCGAATACCATGTCACGTATAAGGACATAGGCTCTGAAAACGAGGTTTGCGGTACTCTCATAGGCATAATAGAAGATTCCAAGAAAATAAGACTTGTAGAAGATGAAATATCTGCAATCAAGTTGGTAACATTTGATGAACTTTTATCTGAGATTGAAAAATCCCCGCAGATCTTCTGCCCTTGGATGCTAGTTGCACTGTATTTTCTTTCCGAGTCAAAGAATAACGTGACAGATGATCATAAGAAAATTCTCAAAATGTGGAACAGAGACGACCTTAAAAATCGTTTAGAAACATCTTTGAAACATCACTTTCCAGATCATCAATTGGAGTTAAAAAAGGAATGCAATTGAATAACAGTGTTAAGATAGCAACAAGAATTGATTCATTTCTCTTGTCAAGGCTAAAAGGCGAACCTTCGGATCTATACAAGGCTGCAAGATATCTAATTGAGCACGGGGGAAAACGCCTAAGACCGTATTTGGTCCTGAAGAGCTGCGAGCTTTTAGGCGGATCCATAAAGCAAGCAATTCCAGCAGCTGCTGCAGTTGAAATGATACACAACTTCACGTTAGTTCATGATGATATAATGGATAAGGACGAAGTAAGACATGGAGTTCCCACGGTACATATGAAATTTGGCATTCCAGTTGGAATTCTGTCTGGTGATCTGCTTTTTTCAAAAGCATTTGAAATTATTTCAGATTCTACATGTGTTCCAAATGATGTGAGCCTCTCCCTCATATCTACACTTTCAAGAGCATGTAGTGACGTGTGCGAGGGACAAGTATTAGACATAAGTATGGCTCAGTCAAGGACCATCCCTACGGAACCACAATACATAAAGATGATAGAAAAAAAAACTTCGTCTCTATTTGTAGCATCTTGTGCAATGGGTGCTCTTTCTGCAAATACCACAAAATCAGATGTGAGAAGACTTGCCATTTATGGTAAAAATCTAGGCATAGCTTTTCAGATAGTTGATGATTTGATTGGGATAATAGGAGACCCCAGAATTACAAAAAAGCCTGTAGGGAATGACATAAGAGAGGGGAAAAAGTCCTTACCTATTCTTTTAGCTATAAAACTTGCAGAGGGAAAAGAGAAAACAACCATTCTCGATGCCTTTGGGAATATATCAACATCAAAGACCAAAGTGAGAAGGGCCGTGGAAGTAATATCATCTCTTGGAATTGAAAAGGCAATACGAAAAAAAGCTTCTTACCACTTGGATACTGCAAAGAAATCAATTTCTAGATATGACAATCCCGCAAGAAAAGATTTGCTTTCCTTGTTAGATTTTGTAGTAGAGAGGAGTCTATAATTGGATGATGAGATAAGAAAAACAATACGTGGAATTGCCCTGTTAAACGCCTCTGAACATGATGGAAAAACTAGAAACGATGCAGTAATTTCAAAAGTGATTGGATCCATACCAGAACTTAGAACAAGGACAAAAGAGGCAATACCTATCATTTCTGAAATAGTAAACGAAGTGAATACACTTTCACTATCAATGCAAAAATCAGAGCTTGAAAATAAATTTCCAGAGCTGCTAGTAGCCAAGCCAAAACAAGACAGAGTTGGTTTACCGCCTCTTGATGGAGTAGAACATGGTAAAATAGTAACTAGATTTCCTCCAGAGCCTAATGGATATCCACATATAGGACACGCAAAAGCTGCAATAATAGACGAGGAATATGCGCAAATGTACGGAGGCAAACTCATCTTTAGATTCGACGATACAAACCCAGAAAAGGAACGGTTAGAGTATTATGCAGCAATAAAAGTAGGACTAGATTGGTTAGGCATAAAATATGATCATGTGAAAAATACTTCAGATGACATGGAATTAATTTACAAAAAGGCACAAGAGATCATCCAATCTGGAAGTGCATATGTCTGTACTTGCAATAAGGAAACAATAAGCAAAAACAGACGTGAGATGTCAGCGTGTAGATGTAGTTCTGGGGATATTGTACAAAACACAAAACGCTGGAATGACATGTTTAAAAAGTATAAACCTGGAGAAGCAATCGTAAGATTTCGTGGAGACATGCATGCAGAAAACACAGCTATGCGCGATCCCACATTGCTAAGAATAATAGATGAGCCACATCCAATTCACAAAGATAAATATCGGGTATGGCCAAATTACGATTTTGCGGTAGCTATAGAAGACAGCGTGGATGGCGTGACACATGCATTTAGAACAAAAGAATATGAGCTTCGAAATGAGCTTTATTACGCAATTCTTGATAGGCTCAAAATGAGAAAACCGAAAGTTCTTGAATTTGCAAGGTTAGAGTTTGACGGAATGCCAGTATCCAAGAGAATATTAAAACCACTGGTAGAGGAAGGAAAAGTTTCGGGTTATGACGATCCAAGACTGCCTACCCTTGAAGCAATGCGAAGACGTGGGATTGTTCCTGAGGCAATTAGAAAGTTTGTACTTTCATTGAGTTTTACAAAATCTGACGCCTTTGCGCCTTTTGAAACTTTAGAGTCATTTAATAGAAAAATAATCGACCCGACCAGCATCAGGTTATTCATTGCGACTGATCCTGTAAAACTAATAGTGAAAAACAACAGCCTGGCAGAGATAGACATTCCAAATCACCCTCAGAAAGACATGGGTAAAAGGAAAATCCAAGTGGATGGGTCTTTTTACATATCAGGCGATGATGCAAAATCTCTGAAGGTGGGAGATGAAGTAAGACTGTTGGAGTTGTATAATATCAGAATAACCAAAGTAGGAACAAGTATAGAGGCAGATATGACTGACAGCAATTTCAAGCCTCAGATTCCAAAGATTCAGTGGGTTCCTAGTCAAAATGTTGTAAAAATAGAGGTTTTAATTCCAAAAATTCTTTTTGTGAACGAACAATTCAATGAAAACAGCTTAGAAATCAAACAGGCATTTACTGAGCCGCACTACTTAGAATTAAATGTGGGCACAGAAGTTCAGTTCGTAAGATACGGATATTGTAGAAAAGATTCTGCAAGCCAAGTGATATACACACACAAGTGAGTAAAATGAAGATTGCAAGATTACTAAGAGAAAGCATGGAAACATATGGATTTGTCAATGAAGAGAAAGTTCTTACAAGAGAAAGCATCATTGCACAAACAGGAATTCCAATACCACAGAGTATCAAAGATTTTTTGTTCGACGGATGGTATGACGAGATAAAACAAAAATCTTCTCAGCTTAACTATCACGATAAAGTATCAGATTTTAAACTGCTCCCACCCATTCCAAATCCATCAAAGATAATTTGTCTAGCATTCAATTACAAGGATCATGCAAAAGAGCAAAACCTAATCCCACCAGATGAACCTGCCATAATAATAAAACCAAGATCAACACTCAACGGCGCAACTTCAGATATAGTTTGCCCATCATTTGTGTCAAAGCTTGATTATGAGATAGAACTTGCGTTGATAATAGGAAAAGACTGTAAAAATATTTCGGAGGAAGAAGCAAAAAAAATCATATTTGGATACATGATATTAAATGATGCATCAGCTCGCGATATACAAGCAAAGGATAAACAATTCACTCGTGCAAAGGGGTTTGATACATTTGCCCCGTGCGGACCTTGGATAACTACCGCTGATGAAATATCTGATCCACAAAACCTCAAGATGATGACTAAGGTTAATGGCACCATTAGACAAAATTCATCCACCTCAAACATGCATCTCAAAGTAGCCTCAATAGTTTCAATCCTAAGCAGAGTAATGACATTAGAAAAAGGAGATATCATATCAACTGGCACTCCAGCCGGAGTAATGCTAAACAAGCCTGATGCCGTATTTTTGAAAAATGGTGACAAAATAGAGATGGAAATAGAAAGGCTTGGAAAATTGGAAAATACAATAAAGTTTGTCTAAGTTTTTTATGCCAATTTAATAGAACACTAAAATTATTAAGAGTCAAAAAGGCAATACTGATATGGGAAAAATAATCATTGGCAAGATTACTGACATTCCTCCGGGCAAAATGCACAAGATTACAGCTGATGGAAAGGATATACTAGTAACCAACATAGATGGCAACTTTTATGCTATGAATGATACTTGTACTCATGCAGGCGCTAGCCTTTCTGAAGGAAGTTTGGAGGGACACATAGTGACATGCGGTTGGCATGGGGCAAAATTTGATTGCAAAACAGGAAATCTTGCTGCTTTTCCGGCAAAAATAAAGGATTTACAGTCATACAAAGTAACAGTAGAATCAGAAAATATCTTTTTGGAAGCATGATGCAAACTTTATAAAATAAGTACAATTAGTTTAGCGTGATCCATGTATGACAGAAAAGAAAAATCAAAACGATGAAACACTCAATGGGGCAATCATTACGCTTGAAGACATAACTACGAATCCTTCAACTCCAAAAAACATAAAGAAAAACCTCTCGGATCTAGTGATTGAACTAAAAAAGCAGGAATACTCTGTTTCTGTGCGAGCTTCTAATGCCATAAGCGTACTTGACGAAATAACGCAAGACCCAAACATGCCATCATACGTGAGAGTAACTCTGTGGCAGGCCGTATCCACCCTAGAGAGAATAAGGGAATAAATTTAGTCTAGAAACTTCTTCTAGTGTGAAAATAGAGGAATATCTAAGTACGCTTCCCTCGTCTATTATGACAGGTGATAATGTTGAATTGCAAGATAACATATTTGATGAGATTTTTGAGTTTGCTTCCTTGAACAAAAACGATACCTTTTATCATTTAGGGTGTGGCAATGGACATAGTTTAGTCACAGCATTAGAAAAATTTGGGGTAAAAAAAGCAATTGGGGTGGATAACAATTATGATAAAATATCATCTGCCAAGAAAACACTTGAAGACAAAAATCTTTCAAATTGGGCTTTAAAATGTGAGGATGTTTTAGAAGCTGATATCAGTGATGCCACAGTAATTCTATTTTGGTTTTCAGATTATATCATTATAGAAAAAATGATGCAGAGATTTTCCACATTGAAGAAAGATTGCAGAATCATAACCATATGGGGTCCATTACCTGGGTGCCTGCCTGACAAGGTTGAATTTCCTTATATTCTTAATGTTACTCCATTTAAAAAATCAGATGGTCTAAAAGAACAAGTTATCGCAATATTTGGAACTGACTGTATAGATTTTGTTACCGCATGGGAATTTGCGGAACGATATTCAAAGGCAATATCATCTAAAGATGTAGAAAATATCAGATTCCTAACAATCCTTCAGACTCTTGTGATTTGGATAAATGCAAAGAATTTAGGAATAGCATGCGAGGATGACATACCGCCACCAATAAGGAGCTATATGAATATACTAAAAACATATTTTGATATCGAGGTAGAGCATCTGTTAAATCAAAATGCCACGTAGACAGTCATGTTTTTATTTGTAAACCTAGTATGAATAAGGATGGAAGAGAGAATAAACATCAACGTTTCTGCAACTGACTATGAATCTACTAGCAAGGCAATCATATCTACGTTGAGCAATCTTGAACAAATGGTTCACGGAGAAAAGGACTTTATCGTAACTGATTCAGAATTTGCGTTTGGATGGCATTTTTATGTAGTATGCGTTAACAAGTCACTTGTAAGAAAACTGTCTGATCAATTAGGTCCAGATTTTGAAAGAATAAAGGGAAAGACGTTGGAGCATAAATTTTTGAGTTGGCTTGAACAGAGAGTTACTCAAAAAAATACAAGGGTAAAATTTGCGATAAAAGAAGAGATGGAATCAAGCAAGTACGGAATATTTTGAGAGTAAAAAGTTTTTTGATATTTTTTGCCTCTAATTTTGTTCGCATATACTAGTTATGAAATTAAGAGGCCCTTGAGGGGCTTTGTCTACTCAGTTTAGTTCCCCACTTTAAAACATGAACAAATTGATTTTAGATTCGAGTCATGTAGAACAGATGATAAAGCCTCGAATTTTTGGTTGTTTGAAATAATCAGGTATGATGATAGGGTCTTACAGCGCTGTTATTACAACAAATAAAGAAATTTCAATTTGTGCTAATGAATAATCTTGAAACCAATACTACTCACACCACTTAAGCTGTACTCATAAGTTGAAGGGGGACATGAATGCGCCCCGACAAACATTCCACCAAAACTTGGTATACTACGCAGGGTTGCTACTGAAACATTGTAATTTCCCACGGCAAAGGGTAATTCCGAACATATAAACGTAAAATCACTAATGCCTGAATAATTTCCAGTCGTTATAGTATAAACCATGATTGTGTTTGTTCCTTGGTGAATGATAGTCGGATATTTTGAAATTACAATCTTGGGATTCGGATATCCTGATGCGCCAGAGAATCCAAGTGGCGGTAACGCAGGATCACTAATGCTAGTAGTAACACAAATTTTTCCAACTGAGTTCTTTGGCATGTATAGCATACCACTCCCAAAAGGAGTATCACACGAGGTGGTCGACGTAGATAAGGTAGTGTTTTCAGACAGTTGTGGCAAGCTTCTCATTGCCCAGCCACGTTCAATCAGGATGTTTACAGTATCGTGTTGCACACACGCTGGAGACCCGTCTTCTGCTTTGATGATTAGTTGCAGATTTGGTTCACATACAATGTTATCTACTAAAATACCTGCCTTGAATTGTTCCAGCGGCGATGCCAAAATTATTTTTTGCAGATTGGTCAAATTAGGATCATTTGCGTATGCTGGTAAAGCAGCAGAAAATGCTGGAAAAAGCAGAATTACAATTATTGAAAAATAGAAAGATTTCAATTTGTGCTAATGAATAAACTTGAAACCTATACCACTTAGACCTATGATATTGGCATCAAAAAATTTAGGTGGACCAAAATAATAGCCACTATTAGACCATGTCAAATTCCCAAGAGGTATTTTAGAAGAGTCGTTATACCCTACTGCAAAGACAAACCCCTGAAAATGCGAAAAACCTGTACTATACAGTCCTGAATAATTTCCAGTCTTTACGGTGTAAATTACTTGATTACTCGTTATTCCTGCACTAACGTTGTTTCTGGATGCATAAACAACGATATCTGGGACAGAAAATATTCCACTAGAGTTTATTATATTGAATGAAAGACCCACTGGTTGATTATTCTGCAAAACGAGACTCTTATTTACTAAATCTTCATGAGGCACGACATTAAAATAATTAACACATATAATTCCTATAGAATTCTTAGGCATGTATAGAATCAGAGTACTATTTCCTTTTGTAAAATCTAACGGTGGCTGTAGAAGATCACGGCATGATGTAGAGATAGAGGTGGTGTTATTAGATGAAGACGATATAACTTTCCCAGCCCATCCACGTTCAATCAAGATATTTGCAGTATCCGGTGTTACACATGCTGGAGAATCATCTTCTGCTTTGATGACAAGTTGCATGCTATTGTTGCATTTCACATTGGTTGCAGAAGTTCCAGCTCTGAATTGCTCCAATGGAGTCAATACAGAACCAACTGCATAAACATGTAAAACAGCAATGGTTCCAAATAAAACCAAAATCAACCCTAGTGAAATACTAAAAGATTTCATTACGATATTATGTTGTCTTCGAAAGGATAAAAATCCGCATGTATCATTAACA
This sequence comes from Nitrososphaerota archaeon, assembly GCA_027315065.1. Taxonomy (GTDB): domain Archaea; phylum Thermoproteota; class Nitrososphaeria; order Nitrososphaerales; family Nitrosopumilaceae; genus Nitrosotalea. The sequence goes on from DAHUYT010000018.1 coordinate 39,091, forward strand.
TACAACTTCATTTATCACATCAATTTTCCATAGTGATTTGCCCAAAATATTTAGCATTTACTGATGCCTGAATACTGTTGTAAGAGTTGTTATAATACATCATTCCTGACATTGTTACATGTAGAGTGACACAATTATTGTCCGCTTTTGTTGACAGGGATATTGTCCGCTTTATCATGCCTTGATGTCGGTACAAGGCATGATAAAATCAACATTTGAAACTAGAATGAGGGCTGTCATGCATTACACTGAAGGTGGCAAAAAAGCTAGAGAGATATCTTCAATATGTAACGTATCCGAGAGGACGTTGAGACGGTGGGCTCATGACTATCGCATCAAGGGGCCGCAAGCATTACATCCAAACAAGCCTGGCCCAGAATCTGGTATTGGATCCATTTCAAAAAAGCTTGAACAAAAAATAGTAAAGCTCAAACAAGAACACCCTTCTTGGGGCGCAAGACGAATCAAGTACCAGTATGATCTTCCTTGCCACTGGAGGACAGTGCACCGTGTCATCAAGAAGCACCAGATGCTTGTAAGAATCAAGCCCAAACCACAACCGTCAAAAAGATTCCAGAGACGACACGTTGATTCAATGTGGCAGGGTGACACGTTCCAGTTCCGTATTTCAGGCACGGGAAAGGTATACGTGACAGGGTTTACCGACGACCGCTCACGGTACCGCATCATATCGAAGGCCTACCTCAACAAGAGTGCAGCCGAGGCAGTAGATACGTTGCATAGTGCGCTAAGGAAAGGCAGAGTTCCAAGGCAGCTCTACCTTGACAACGGAAGGCAGTTTACCGCAAAGGAATTCAGAGACGAGCTTGCAGGATGTCATATCAGGCCAGTCTACGGCAGGCCGTATCATCCACGAGGAAGGGGAAAGATTGAGAACTACCACAAGGTACTCTACAAGGATCTGATAACTCAGGTAAGGTTCAGATCACTTGCGCATTTCAAGAGGGAGCTTGGAAAGTTCGACAGGAGGTACAACCGTTGGAGGAAGAGTCAGGCATTGGGATGGAATACACCTGCGTCAATATATCATGACAGGAAGTATTTCAATAAGAAAAGACAGAAGATAACGATTTAGAGCGGACAATATCCCTGTCAACAAAAGCGGACAATAATTGTGTCACTCTACAGTTACATTAGTAAAGTTGACTAAAGTTTGAGGAGCATTGTTA
>DAHUYT010000019.1 GCA_027315065.1 Nitrososphaerota archaeon
ATTATTATATGGCTGCCAGATTGTCCTGTTGCGTAAAATCCCTTTTTCCTTAATGCTTTTAGTACTTCCCTCCAACCTAGTACTGGAAGACTCAAACTGATACAGTTACTAATTTAGAGGAAGATTTTCTTTTTTTATCTGCCAAATAAGACAGACATAGCTTTATGGCTTGTTTAGTATCACTTATTGCCTCAGATTTGGTGTTTCCCTGGCCTCTAGCTTGAGGAATTTCAATGCAATATCCCACATAGAATTTACCGTCTTTTTTTACTATAATGCTGTAATCTCTTCTTTGTACCACGAGTACTGTACGGTGTGTTGTTATATAAAATTGATACTTGATCAGGTACCACTAAGGGATTTTTCTTTTCTGTTCAAAGCCTCCCATAATTGTAAACAGATAGTCTTTCAGTATGATTAATCTTGAAATTACAGATTACCTTGAGGGAAATTTTTTTCTTTGATAGTCATAACAATAACTTTAAGTGGATTGTTGGATAAATCCAACATATGTTGGAAAAAACCAACATTACCCAAACTACCTTGAAAATATTAGGTCTTTATAATGACAATTATAAGAAATCACTTCATTTAAGAGAAATAGCAAGAAAAACAAAGACAGATGTAAACACTACTTATCCCCAACTCAAAAAATTGGAAGAAATGAATGTTCTTTCAGGTACAATTAGGGGGAAAAACAAGGAATATGTTTTGAATCTCAATAATGTTATCACAAAATATTATTTAACTATGGCAGAAATTTTTACTGCAGTTATCTACCTCCAAAAGAACTTTTTGATAAAGAAAGTAATGACAGAAATTGAACATAAAATAGATGATCCACTCATCCTGTTTGGTAGTTTTGTAAAGGGAGGGTATACTAAACAAAGTGATTTAGATCTGTTAGTTATCAGCCAGAAAAAAATCGATAGAGATATGATTCTTAAAACTGAAAGTCTTGTAGGTCGTGATATAAACATTAAATCTACGAGTGAATCAAAATTTTTGAGTGGCCTAAAGAATAAGGATCCGTTGTTAAACGAAGTAGTTTCTAATCATGTTATACTCAAGGGGGCAGACAAATTTTGCGACATTATGTGGAGGTATTATGAAATCCAATAAACAATATCTCAAGTGGTGTGCAAAGCAAAATAAAGGAATTAAAATTATCAAGGAATCAATTAACTTAGAGAAAGCATACCTAAAGAAGGCAGAACAGGCACTCAAGTATGCTATCCCAAAATAAAGACCAGGAGATTGGCAAACGCTATGGTTTCAAATCTTATCTTTTGCTTGGAGGAGTCCATCTCTTGAGTAGAAGCGAACTACTTGTTACCGATACTGAGCTTGCTACCATCGCAAGCCCTGCTAGTGCAGGATAGAGAAGTCCGAGACTAGCTAAGGGAATGAGTACTGCGTTGTATGCGAATGCGTAAAAGAGATTCTGTTTTATCTTGCTTACAGTCTTTTTGCTGATCTCAATTGCAGCTACAACGTCTTTGAGGTCGTCGCGTATGAGCACAACCCTGCCTGCTTCTATCGCAATATCTGATCCTCCACCTATTGCTATCCCTACATCAGCCTGCGTAAGCGCCGCCGCGTCGTTTATTCCATCTCCAACCATTGCAACTTTCTTATTTTGTTGCAGTTTCTTTATCACATCAACTTTCTGTGAAGGTACTACGTTTGCAATTACCTCATCTATCGCAAGTTCTTTTGCAATTGTCTTTGCGGTTCTTTCGTTGTCTCCAGTTAGCATTACTACTAGGATTCCCATCTTCTTCAATGCCTGCAAAACCCCTTTTGCGCTCTTCTTTGGAGTATCAAGCAATGCTATTATGCCTACAAGTTCTTTGTCAAGCGCAACCAACACGACAGTCTTTCCTTCATCTTGTAATGTTTTCACTGACCCTTCCACAAGTTTCACATCAATATCATTTTCTTGCATGAAGCCTGCATTTCCAACAAGAATGTTGTTTTTGTCGTAAACTGTATCTACTCCCCTTCCTGGTACTGCAAAGAATTCTTTCGGTTCGTCTATTTTTAATCCGAGTTCCCTTGCTTTCTGCACTATCGACTTTGCAAGTGGGTGCTCGGAATTCTTTTCGGCAACTGCTGCAATCTCAAGCATTCTGTTGTTGTCATTTCTGATACCATTGTCGCTTTCTGATGCAAGTGTTATTTGTTTTAGGGATATCAGATCGGTAACCTGTGGAGTACCCTGTGTCAGTGTTCCTGTCTTGTCAAAGACTGCAACCTTGATCTTGCCAAGCATCTCAAGAGCTTCGCCTCCCTTGAATATCACTCCGTTCTGGGCACTCTTGCTCATGCCAACCATAACAGCTGTCGGTGTTGCAAGACCCAAGGCACACGGGCATGCTACCACAAGTATGGCCACAGCCGGGATCAGGGCTGTGGCAACAAGATGTGCACCCGCAGGAGTAACAACATACCATGTCAAGAAGGTAGCAAGTGCAATTCCCATCACAATAAATGCAAAGTATCCTGCAACCTTGTCAACCAGTCTTTGTATAGGAGGCTTTCTTCCCATTGCCTCCTCTACAAGTTTTACAACCTGAGCCAGCATCGTATTGTTACCAACCTTGGATGCCCTTACTACAAGCATGCCTTCTTTGTTTACGGTTCCTCCTATCACTTCACCGCCTGGTTTTTTCTCAACAGGCATGGATTCTCCTGTAATCATGGACTGGTCCACGGCAGAATGTCCCTCAAGCACCATGCTGTCAACTGGAATCTTCTCTCCTGGTCTCACAACAATCACATCTCCAGGCTTGAGCAACTCTATTGGAATCTCGAACTCCTGTCCATCTTTCTTGATCCTTGTGTTCTTGGGTTGAAGTTCAAGCATCTTCCTGATTATCGATGATGCCTTGCCTTTAGTTTTGTTTTCAAGATATTTTCCTAAAATTATGAAAGTTATCACAACAGATGACGCATCATAGTATAGGTTGTGCCATGATGGCGCAGGAAATGTATTGAATGCACTGAATATGTATGCTGCAGTGGTTCCAGTTATGACAAGGGTATCCATGTTTGCAGACTTCATTTTGGCAATTCTGTATGCGCCAACATAGAATCTGCTCCCAGTTACAAACTGGACTACACTTGCACATGCAAAAATTATGTAAGCAGCCGCGGCAGTTCCGGCCAAAGGCACAAACGAAAGATATTCAGGATAGCCAAAAATCACAATTGGAATCGTGAACGCAAGACCAATCAGAAATAATTTTTTGAGTTTCTTTGCCTCCATCTCTTCTGCTGATGCAGAGAGATCCTCGCTTAGTATTTGATAGCCACTTCTGTTGATTATTTGCCTTATGTCAGAAAGAGACAACAGGGCTTGGTTATATTCCACTAAGACTTGCCCGTTTCCAAAATTTACTGAAGCATTTTTTACGCCTTCTATCTGTTTTAATCTGTTTTCCAGTTTGCCCGAATCGCTGGAATCTGTTATGTTGCCAATCTTGATTGACAGTTTTTCGTAAACTACTCTGTATCCTGCTTCTTGCACTGTCTCCTCTATTACAAAAAGATCTACCAATGAAGGATCAAATTCTAGAGTTGCTTTTTCTGCTGCAAGGTTGACTTCACATTTCTTTATACCTTTCAATTCCATAAGATAATTCTGAATAGAGTTAACACATCCAGCACAGTGCATCCCACCTATCTTTATAGCCATCCGCTTTGTCTGGACTTCTCGTACAGTCGTTACCTGATCATCTCCATTTGTATCACAGCAGAATATACTCCATCGGCTACTTAATTATGGCACTTTACAATTGTAAAGTAAACAATATAGATATGATCAGAGACATCAGATACCATGCCACTCAAGATAGATGAGATAGATGTAGCCTTACTGGAATCACTCATCAAAGACGGTAGAAAGTCTTTCAGGCAGATATCAAGGGAGATCAGCGTAAGCACACCAACTGTCAAGACGCGCTATGATAGGCTGGTTAACATAGGCCTGATAAAGGCAGTCTTGCCTGACCTTGACCTTGGAAAGCTTGAGACAAAGACTAGCATGATGCTAGACCACATTCGCGAGAAGGCACTCAAAGGGCATCCGGTAAAACTCGACAAGGGCATGCTTGTGAAGATATCATGTGATTACTGCAAGGGCTCCGTGCACGTAAAGCCAAGCATACTCAAGTTTGCAAACGTGGAGAGGTTCTTTTGTTGTACGTCATGCAAGTTTCTCTATAAGGAAAAATACAAGGGAAGAATAGAAGCGTTAGAATATCAATCTGTAAGACCTTGAACCTGCTCCGGAATACATCATCCACGATATGGAACTTCCTTATCCTCTAATGGCAGATCTACGATAACTCTTACTCTGAAATGCCCTGGGTTGAACTCTTCGTGTTCCGGTGTAATCTTTGCTCCGCTATTCTTCTTGTCAGGCAGGACGGGTGCATGCTAGTAAAATCTTTTCCCATTCACTTGTAACCAAGATCAGCGTATGTCTCAAGCTCGTCTGGTAGTACATGATGCTTTTTCTTGAATATGCCGTAATCATACGACCTGCCACATAGTATAATCACTTTATTGCCCTGATGACAAGACTTGATATTTTTCTGCCATTTACCTTCTCTCCTTCCATGTATGTCCTCTCTTCCAGAACCTCCACATTTCCAAAGCCTGCTTTTTTGATGCTTTGAATATAATTCTCCTTTGTAAGTGTGCCGTCTATACAGCTACACCACTGCTCTGCATTTACCTGACCTTGCTCAATCTCTCTATCGGTCACAAGATCAGAGATTATCACCCTGCCTCCCTGCTTCAATATTCTGTGGATTTCCCTAAATGTACTTGTCTTGTCCGTAGTAAGATTGATGACACAATTACTGATAACTGCATCAACAGTATCATCATCAACTGGAATGTTGTTTTCAATGTCTCCTTTTCGAAATTCGACGTTTGTGTAATTACCTTCTTTTGCGTTTTTTCTTGCCTTGTCTAGCATCTGGTCTGTCATGTCAATTCCGATTACCTTTCCTGATTTTGATACCTTGTTTGCAGATAGGAATGCATCTATTCCAGCACCTGATCCAAGATCAACTACCGTATCCCCTTCTTTTAGGTCGGCAAACTTTATTGGTGCACCACACCCAACACCCAAGACTGCGGCTTCTGGAATTGATTTTAATTCTTCTTGATCATAGCCAATTACTTTGGCTGTACCAATTATGGAACCATCAGTACTGCATTCGCCAGGCATGCAACAGCGATCCGAATTACCTGTCAGTGCGATCTTTGCATATTTTTCCTTTATCTTTTCTTTAATTTTATTATTCATATTATAGTTTATTTAGTAAACCATTTAAGTTGTCAAGGATAAACAATTACAGTTGGTGTAAAAATGGAAACTAAAAGAAAATCACTCCCAATAGTCAAAGACGACTGCAATTTCGAAGGATATGACGCGTCTTCCCTAATGTCGGAGACGGCAAAGATTAGAAAGATAATTACCAAAAGAGGCACACTTGAGATTTTAATTCCATTATGCTGTACTGCTGAACCCGTGAGATACAAGCAATTCAGACAAGCTTTGAAGGGAATAAGCAGCAAAACTTTGGCAATTCGATTAAAAGAACTAGAAAAAAGCGGCGTCTTGGATAGATTGTCATACAATGAAATCCCTCCACGAGTAGAATACAAGCTAACCAGTAAAGGACAGGAACTTGTGGAATCCATGATAGATCTTTTACAATGGATGAGAAAATGGTCTAAAACCAGATAGGTTCGCTCGTGGTCAAATAATTTGTAAATTATATTCTATTCGTAAACGGGAGAAAGATTCTTGATTCTCCATCCATCTTTTGCGTTTTTAGTTGCAAGTGTGGATTTTACCTTTTAAGAAGATGATCACTAAAACCTATTAATCTTGACTAATATTCCAAATTATGAAGACTAGATATGTAATTTACATTCTTGCAACGGTCCTGATAATTTCTTTAACTGGCAATGAAATACTTTATGGATATGTGCAATCACTTCAAAAAGACATCAAAGAATACACAGATGCAAATAACCAGATAATCCAAAAGGCTTCCAATATGTCAGACGAGGGCAACAAAACAACGATGACCTCATTTACCCCATAATAATAAAATACACATAAACAAAAAATTTCTACTTTTACTATATTTCTAGATTCAAACCATGATTGAGTAGAATTTTAAGAAATGCGTTATCCAAATTAAGATTCAAGATTTCTGCAAAAGGGTATCACTTGATCACAAATTAAGATTGGAAAATTGAAAATGCCTGTTTTTTCCTATCAAACATCTACTTTGTCTTCTCTGCCTCTTTTTTATGAAATTCTAAATTTGTCTGGTCCACCTTGATTGCCTGCACTGGACAAACTGTCACGCATGCCATACACCAGATACAATCATGTTCTCGTACTGGTTCTGATTTGTCTGTGAAATCCTTACGCTCTTCTCTTACGACGCTTCCAGTTCCAGCACTGATACCGTCTACCATCTGTACTGCAGGAATGTCATTTTCTGTCCTATACCACTGATAGACTTGGACTGGACAGACTTCGATGCATCCACCATCTGCAATACATGAATCCCAGTCAACTGCAACGAATGTACCATGCACCCCCAGCGGAACAATTGCTTCCCCTCTTTTTGCATAAGCATCCTTGACGTTCTGATCAGAGGCAGACTCTGCCTCTCTTCCCGGCCCCCAGACAAAATAAAAGTCCTTTCCATCCGGTTTACCACGTTTACCAATGACATGATGATTTTCCGGAAAGGTTGGATCAATAGGCATTAATCTTCATTTCCAGACTTGTTCTCGTTTTTGGCTCTAACTGGATGAGTAAATCTTATGCTCATATAACCAAATTCGAATCCTTTTTTCTTGTGTCTCATGTAAATTCTTGTCTTGTTTACAATAAAACCATTGCCTAACTTTGTTACTTAACCTAGACATGAGTATAATTTTTTCCAAAAAAATAATCAGTTTTGTTAGAAAAAGAGATTTGAAACACTATCATTTTAAAAAGTCTTTTAACAAAAGGTAATTTAATCAATATCTGAATTTTGGTCGTGTTCTTTTGGTAATGATTAATATGGCCACGATTATGCCTGCTGCGCAACCGGCTCCTGCAATTATTAGGACTGGAAAAATTGACGAGTATGGGCCAAGCGCTGTTATGTTGAATATGTATGGCTCTATATTTCCAGTATTCAGATCAAACATCCCGACCCTAAACACATAATTTCCAGGCTCTTGGAATACATAATCGATATCCCATGCTCCCGGGTGATCATCTTGAGAAAACTCTTTCATGAGATCTCCATTATAGTAAATTTTCAAGCCCATCCTAATTTTGTTAACTTGCTTGCCATTCTGATCTAACACCAGAAAGTGAATTTTTGTGTCCTTTCCGACATTAGGCGCCGAGGGTATTGTAGACACTTGAACTTCATAGTTACCTATTTTTTCCGCATCTGTACTAAATGGTGGATACATTATTTCATAAGCCACAAGACCTGCAAAGAAACCGAAAAAAACCACTAAAAGCAAATACTTTTTTTGCATTGTATTGGTTACACAGTTTTGTCATATTATCTTTGGGTAAACCTCGTTTGGACCATTGTTGCAGATTACAAAGAAAGACACGTTCATTGAATATGCTTGCAAACCAAAATCAAAATAGAAAATTAGAGTGTTTCAGAATAATTCATTTCTAGGTTGGTCAATTAAGAGGACTAAAGATTTTCACCCTATAGGTTTTCATATCGTTTAACTACATTTACGTCTTGAGGCCCTTTTTGATTATTTCCAAGGCGTCAGCTGTTCTTTCTGGTTTAGGAAGTTGTATCATAAAAACATTAGAGCGGCCATATTCTGAATGAGGGGAGGACAGAGCCAGCATAGATGTTTCAGTCAAAGCCTCAAAGAATTCAAGAGACTCGTTTGCATACAGCAATACATTTTCTTCAACTTCACCCTGTGAAAAGTGCAATACCATTTTGACAAAAACATGACCTAGACCATCCTGTAGTATGTTAAGATTAGTTTCAACTGAGATTGGTTTACCAGCTATGGCCTTCATTATATCATCAAATCTTCTCTCTTCCATTATTATACATGGTATCTTTTTGCCTTCAAAATCAAAGAGTGTGATATCCTTGTGTCGTTGGGTCAAAAGTTCTTCCAGATCACTGCCCGTCATATACTAGATATTGGCAAGGCCTTATTTTAAAAATGTCCGCACGATTTAGATAATACACAGAGTTTTTGCCAGCATTACTGCTCGTTCGTTATCTGACTCGGCAATTTTATTGCCATTATACTTGTTGTTAAAGTAAATCAGATCAATCATCTTTGACTTGTCCACATTTACTACTGTTGCATTGTAAGGACTCTGAATCTTCTGGCTAGTCAAGATTACTAATTTGTCCACTACTGCCGATTTTGATATGTCAGAGATTTGGTCTAGATTGTAAGCATTGTTTGAGTTTGTAATTATGGCTACCCCTACTTTGGCTCCAAATGAATCATGATACACAGCGTCTAGAGATAGATTCTGTTTCTCGAGTTTACACATATCTCCCGCTTCATGTACAAGATTTGTCAAGTTATGCACTGCCTCTTTGAGATCTTTTTCTGAAGATAACGCATTACAGATTTTCCTTATTGCAATAAAATCAGATATAGGTACACCCATTATACTTCCTTTTACTTTCAGCCCTGGATATGTTTGTTTTATGGCATCATCAATCACATTTTCGTCAATTTTATCAAGACCTAATTCTTCTGATTTTTCCATTGCGTGATACAAGATGTTGATCACAGACCTAACACTTCTAAATTCTGGAAATTCCTCGTAAAGTGCTTGGATTTTATCTATCAGATCCTCCTCTAACTTGGAATCAAGCTTACCATGTTTATCACTGTGTTTTATGTATTCAACAGCAATTTCTGCAAGTTCATCATTAGAGTTTGAGCCTGCCAGATCAATCTTATAGTTTGCCTTCTCAAGTCTATCAAAAACAGATGGATTGGTATTTTGTACTTCTGCATATCCTGATGGAGTTGAAATTAAAAGCAATGTACATGCAGGAATGTGAGAGTTTATCATCCCCTTTACAAATTCTATTGAATCTTTATTTCCATCAAACTCATCTATTTCAAGAAGTGTAGTTTTTCCTAAAAACCTATGGGCAAGTTTTGACATGGCCGAGATCATACCAAGTAACTCTTCAAGATTTTGTATGTTTTCAAAGGAATTTGTTACAACATTTCGTATCAATGTGGATTCATAATAATCGAATCTCTGAATAAGGAATTGTTTTAAATTTTCAGCAGAAACATGTTCTTTTCCAGATATAACATACTCCACTTTTTCTTTAATTGTTAATCCCGATAATCTATTCATCATGGTATAGCTGATGGCCTTCTTTGCAGAATTATCACCTTGTTCTGCTCTTTCTTTTATGTATATTAGGAACTTTATTCGCAATTGAACAAAAAAGTCATTATCAAATCCCTTGATTATTGCATTGTAAATACTTGACATAGTCTTAGGAGATATGGTAGACAGATCGACAAAGGAACATTCTGTGTTATAGTGTCCTTTTAAATTTTTTATATGTAATGCCAAGTGAGTCTTTCCAGAGCCTACATCTTGAATTACCGTTATTACTCTAAAGTCGTTATCAGCAGAATCCCTTCCTTGTACTTTGCCATTTAGTTCTTTTATACATTCAACTATGGCAGATTTTGCTTCTTTGTGTCTCTTTCCTCCAAGTATCTTTGCATCTTTTTCAGTGGGTGTAGGACTACTAGGATACGGGTTGTTTTCTAGTCCATATGCATACATCAGACATTCCTCACAAAACCATGAACCATTCCACGAATGATAATACCTTCTTGGCCTCCAGACGAGACCTCATATCTCTCGCGATGCCTTTCAACCAGATCACTTGCAAGTGAGTAGAATTTTTCTTTTGATAGATTCTTTGTCTGGCATACTTTTTCTCTCACCTTTGAGAATGGGGCCCATCCTATAGAGGTACTACCTGCCTCAATTATACACTTGTTGAATATATTCTCAAAATCAATGTTTTGTGGCAAACTTTCTTGTAGAGAGATTCTTTCCATATCTTCCCTGAGGTTTTGAGTGTGCTCTTTTAGCCTTGCAACAGAATGGCTTACGCCAATTACCATATTTAGCATGAGTTTGAATTTTGCGTCATTTTCTGTTAGATGTAAAATGTAATTGTCCCTAGTCCAGACAAAATAAGCAACCCCTTTTTTCTCAATGAAAATTTTCTCTTTTTGCTGTAATGTCTCAAGCATGTCATCGCATTCTTTACCTAATGCTTTCTTGAGATCAGCTTTTTTAATGCCTGTTATTCCTGCAGACTCGATCCTACGCAGAATTTCCTCCGTCATAGGCAAGAATCTCATAAAATTTTATTTAATACACAACGTAGTCTAGACCGACTATTTAGTAAAAAATTCTTACCTTCCAAGTATGGCCTGTAAATCAAGTGTTCCATTTAAAATCGGTCACATTATAAGGCGCATTAAGATAACACGGTTCGCAGAATGATGATCGGGTTTACTGATTATGATGAATTATACCTGGGGTATCTGACTGCTTTCTGAAGATATTTGTGCGCGTATGACTTGGACTAGATTTCCTAGACTAGACGCCCAGGCTGTCAGAGTCGCGAAGCTGTCGTTCGATTTCCATTAAACGCTTGATGCGTTCTTCTAATGGAGGATGCGTAGAAAAAAATCTTGCAATCGTTTCACATGATATAGCAGGCACTATAAAAAATGCATTCATACCTTCCATCTTCTGAAGCCCTTGCTTTGGAGATACCTTTACTCTTCCTTCTATCTTCATTAGAGCCCGTGATAGATTCATTGGTTGACCCGTAAGTATGGCTCCGCCTCTGTCTGCAGCAAGTTCTCTGTATCTAGATATGGCCCTGATCACTAGAAAACTTAGGAACCAGACTATTGCAGCTACAATAATGACTAGAAAGACATTTCCTCCCTGCTGTTGTCTTCCCCCATATCCCGAACCATATCCACCCCACATTGAGCTGAACATGGAAGACTGCAAAAGATACCAAGCAATAGTAGAGAACAAACTTGCAAGTGTGATGATTGTAACATCTCTGTGTTTTATGTGAGTGATTTCATGAGACAAGACGCCCTCAAGTTCGTCCTTGTCTAGAAGTTGCATTATACCCAAACTTGCAACTACTACAGAGCTCTTAGGACCCTTTCCCGTAGCAAATGCATTTGGAATATCGCTTGACATAATCCCAACCCTAGGCTTTTTGATATTTGCCTTTTGTGCCAATCTTTCCACTATTTCATGTAAAAGTGGATATTCCTCCCTAGTTACAATCCTAGTTCCCGTGCTCCAGAGAATTATCCTATCAGAAAAATACCATTGCGCCCCAATCATCAATCCAGCAATTATCGAAATTGGAAGAATTCCCAGTCCAAAGTACATGGCTATGAAGCTCAAAAATACTAGGTAGATTAGCGTGAGTGCAAGAAAACTGATTACCATCCTTACTGTTAATTGTAAATCTCTGTGCATAATGAAAAAAATACTCTACATCATAATTTAAAACTTGGTACTCCTAAGTCGACTAGGAGTACCAAGATTAATATCTCAAAAACATGTATTGTTATCAGAAATGTCAGAGGACGAATGGAAAAAGAAGCTTACACAGGAACAGTACTTTGTGTGCAGAATGAAAGGTACAGAACATCCCTTTTCTGGCACGTATCATAATTGCAAAGACGATGGAATTTACCAATGTGTTTGTTGCAAGACAGAGTTGTTCAGTTCCAAGACAAAATTTGATTCTGGTACTGGATGGCCTAGTTTTTGGGAGGCAATGTCAGATAACATACGAGTGGATACCGATATCAGTCATGGCATGGTAAGAACTGAGGTAATTTGTAAAAAATGCGGTTCTCACCTAGGACATGTTTTTGATGATGGTCCAGCACCTACTGGGTTACGATATTGTATAAACTCGACATCACTTAAACTGGAAAAAAAGTAACTTTTCTTTGGTAATATCAAAATTACCGTTATATTAATAGTACCGTATGGTACGGTAAAGTATGCTAAATTGTGAATTTTGCCCAAGGCAGTTCTTTGAGACAGCCAATGGCCTAGTAGAGAAGACCTTGCATGAGGTATTACATGACCCAGAGTTAGTCAATAACTAATTCTTGGCTATTTTTTTGAAAAAAATTAAAACCGAACTTTTTTATCGGCTATGGTTATTGTAATTTAAAGTGAAGCAAGTAAAAAAGCCTGAAAGTGCAAAGAGATCAACCAAAGATCATACCACAGATGTTTTCAAAAAGATGAGTACGATTTCCGAAGCAACCAAGGATTTGGCTTCAGAAGTGAAAACAATGTCTAAAATTTTCGCTGAGAATCAGAAAATATTGATTTCACTAAAAAGCATGATAGATGGAGTTAATTCCTCGCTAGATCAGATTCAAAAAAGCTCCAGACAGATAGATGTTATAGAAGAAGATACACAGAGACTCTTCCATGGAATGAATCAGGTAAAGTCACATTCAACTATTATAGAGAAAATCAATGATCAGATAAATCGTCTCCAGGATCAGGTTAGCAAGATTCATCAAAAACAAGAGAGTATTCCCGATACCGGCAAGCTAATGCAAAATCTATCAGATAATCTAGATTCTATTAGAAATAATACCAAGATGATAATGCACGTATCAGAAAAGACAGAGAAGATACGTGAAGAAATAAAGAATGTTTCAAGCAGGACAGATTCATTATCAAATATTAGCTCTGAGATTGACGAAGTAAAGAAGAGCACAAAGGAAATCTCCGAAAAAACTGGAAAAATGGAACATCTTGAAGAAAGCATATCCAACATCAAAACTGAAATTGAAAGAATTGTCACAAAGACAGAGCCAATCCTTGGCCTTGATTCTCAGATTAGAAACGTGAGTGCAGAGATTGACTCGTTGATGAAGAAAACAGATTCTCTTGATGTGCTAGGTAATGACATTAGAAGCGTAAACACCGAATTTAGTAATTTCAAGGATAGTATGCTAGGAAAGACAAAGGATCTTGAGGAGAAGATGTCAGACTTTACAGATATACTCAACAGAAATTCATTGTCCATAACCGAGTTTAGTAAAAATACTTACGAAATTTCTCAGCAATTAAATGAGATTAGAAACGCAACCCACAAGACTTCACAGAGTACATCAAGGGAAGTCATGGGACTACTCCGCCTTTCTGAGTTCCAGTCCAACATACGCATGAGATCAGAATCAAAATATGGCACGTTAGAGGATATACAAAAAATGGTGGCTCAGACTGCAGACATGGTAAATCTATTTGACAGACTTTCTATCGAAGTAGAATCAAAGATGCCACTTCCTCTTGAAGTAAAACAGTGGAGCATATCAAAGATCATGGATTGTTCTGACAGGTGGGAAATTAGATTCACAGATGTCTTTAAGATTTTGATAAGTGAGCTTGGAGCTGATCTGGTCAAGGAGTCACTCAGAATTGAACAAGTTCGCGATCTATTTGGAATCAGAGCAGTAGATGAAGTAAGACACGAGCTAAATATTTCCTAGGTCTCTTCCAAGTCGTAAGCCCTTAGGCGTTCTCTTTTCCTCTTTAACATTGCAAATATTCCAATTATCACAGCTACCCACATACAACCAAATAGAATGTTTGATATGCTCACATACATGTATGGTGTAGCGTCAAGCAGGTTGAATGTAACTGTGGTAGCCTCCGCATGAATATTTAACATTCCAACATGAAATGCTGCGCTATCAGAAGGTGTGCTTGCAACCTTATCTACTGTACCTAACATAGTATGCAAGTCAGATTGAATCGCTCCAAAGTCTGTGTCTTCAGTAGGAAATATCCATACAGGATTCCCTGATTTTGGAAGAAGCGTCATTATGTCTTTTAGATCATTGTGGATGACTTGTGGATCAGATGTAGCTTGAATTCTTGACAAAAGTCCCCTAGATTGGTCTAGAGGATATATTGTAGAACCATATTCCCAAAAAGCCATCACTACACCTAACACTATAAGTCCCATAATTCCGCCCATTGCAAGCTTGTAGTATGTATTTGCCATCCTTTGAGTACCTGATGTAACAGTCATATTTCTTGATTTGCCTTTTTTAAATGTTGAATGGGATATGCTAAGATACGCTATATAGAAAAATCCTACAACTTGAATTCCTATAATTGGGGCAAAAATGGGATTGTTTGAAAAGATCGCAATAAATATCCCTATGACACCGTATACTCCAAAGAATATCTCAAGCAATGTAGTTTTTGTAAAAGGTAGTGCATATGCTTTGTCCCTCCAGTCATCATTCTTGTTTACTATTCCAAACTTTGGAGTGCGCAAAAATTCGTTCTTCTTTCCAAAGAATGCATCAAAGACAGCAACGGTATTATTTACTGACATGCCGGCAGAATAAAATATCATGTAAAAATATGACAGTACCTTTGACTTCCAGCTTGCATGATACAAGTCACGAATTATCATAACATACACAAGTGGTCCCATGGCAAGATATACCATTATTGTGATAGCTGGTAGTCCACTTATTATGTAGAGATTAATTTTTGAAGCTAGTAGTACTGGAAGAATTAAGAATTGTATTAACATCAATGGAAATGATATGTGTCTTGTAAGTTGAACAAAGGCTTGGATTTTTGTCTCAACAGGAATTCTCTTTATTGCGACATCGCCCAGTAATTTTATGGCACATTGAATTGACCCCTTTGCCCACCGGAACTGTTGTCTCTTTGCTGCATTCATCTGCACCGGTAGCTCCGCATCGACTACAATGTCAGGTATGAATACACATTTCCAGCCTTTCATCTGAGCTCTGTAACTAAGATCGAGATCTTCTACTAGTGTTGCTGTATGCCACCCCCCAGAGTCTTCAATGCACTCTCTCCTCCACACACCAGCTGTACCATTGAAATTCATAAATAGGTGTGAATTGCTTTTTGCCTTTTGTTCTATAAGAAAGTGAAAATCTAAGCTTAGTGCCTGAGCCATTGTCAAAGCCGAATATTTTTCATTAACATGGCCCCACCTACATTGTACCAAACCAATCTCAGGTTTACAAAAATACGAGAGTGCCTTTTTTAGAAACCATGAAGGTGGAATAAAGTCTGCATCAAATATAGCGACAAAGTCTCCTTTTGTAAAGCTCATTGCATGACGGAGTGCTCCTGCCTTGTACCCCTTTCTACTTCCTCTCCTTACATGAGTTATATCGAATCCTTTCTTTTTGTAGTCATACACCAGATCTTTTAGAATATTGAATGTGTCGTCATCAGAATCATCCAGTACTTGTATGCACAGTTTCTCTTTTGGATAATCTTGCGCACATACAGCATTTACTAGTCTGGCTGCTACATATTTTTCATTATAAATTGGAAGTTGGATTGTAACTGTGGGAATTTCTTTTAACTCAATAGATTTTGTCTTCTTTTTTTGGCGTGCCAGAAAAACCAAGTAAAAGAAATTACATGTGTATAAAGTTATTACAAGAGCTATTCCGATGAATATGTTCCACAGGAATTGTGTTAAAGGAGTTGGCAGAGCATGTACCAGCATTTGGAGTCTTTCAACTCACAAGTCCTTATAGCCTTACCGTTGTTTACTAGCCCTTCTTGGAGATCTTAATTGCTTGAACAGGGCATACATTCTCACATGCCAAGCAGAATATACAATCTGGTTCTCTTGCCATCAACGGTTTCTTCTCAGATGATGGATTACCTTGGAAATCGGCCCATTCGTAAACCTTGACGGGACAAGCGTCAATACATGCACCGTCCCCTATACAGACATCAAAATCTACTGAGACAAACTCACCCCATATGCCCAATACTTCATTTCCTTTTCGTGGCCCGAATATCTTGATCTTGTTGCTACTTGATGGAGCAGTAAACGTTTCAGTTACTTTGAGCTTTGACTTGAATTCTACGTCTATTGGACCCTGCTTTGCTCCGGATGGAGTTTCTATTTCCACTGGTTGTTGTGCCACTTGCCCAGGCGGAGGAGCAGCTGGCTTTGGTTTTGGCTTGGCATTTGGAACTATCTGTGCCAGAGGGGTCATTTCTTCCAGTTCTTTAATAGCAATCTCGGGTTCTACTTGTTTAGTTTTCACAATATGTTCAATCATCTTGTCAGCAAGAACACTATTACGCAGTATAGTATCAATCATCATCTTGGCATTTGCATCGGCTTTTCTTCGATAATCTTTTACCCATAGACCGTCACCGTATTTCTCAATTGGATAGATTTGATATATCATATCAACCACCTCTCCAGTTACAACTTCAACTTGAACTTCAAGTTCAATCTGTTTGTAACCTCGATCATCCGGATCTGGCATATTCTCTTCTTTCCAGTGATATGTCGCATAAACTCTGTCAGCAAATTTATCCATGACAAAAACTTTCTTAAAACCGCTAACGATAGAATCTATTTCATACTTGTCTTCTAATTTTACTGGTAGACGATAAAGGCCTAGTTTATAGCTGTGTAATGGATAAATCCCCCTCTTTGAGGTTGCAGACTGAACCGAGTATACTTTGTCTTTTAGAAGAAGAGACATGATATCATTATTAGAAAAAGTCTTTAAAAACTCTTCTTAATAATCAGGGCAGGTCTCCTCACGGATCTTCCTGTATCTTTCATCCATCTCTTTGGCATACTCTAGTACCTTCTCAAAAGTATACTCAACCTTAGGAAAGAACCATCTTATGCCCACTTTGTGACCGATGCCATCCATATCATAGATCATCCCTTTTTCTGAGATTGTATTGTATTTTTCATCTATTGATCGTTCTTGCACTGTAAGGCCTCGCTTGGTTTTGTCTTCCATGATAAAATCAGTGGAGCTATCCCTTATTGTATAGAATATGCCTTTGTTTAATACAGGAGGTTCCTGATCTGATTCATTATTTTTCAATTGGGTTTCCAATCATATTACCCCACTCAGTCCAAGAGCCATCATAGTTCCTGACTTGCGGATATCCCAGAAGGTACTTTAGGACAAACCACGAATGAGATGATCTCTCTCCTATTCTACAGTAACAAATTACGTCTTTATCTGGTGTAACTCCTTTGGGTTCATAATTCTTCTTTAATTCATCAATGGTTTTGAAAGTTCCATCAATGTCATTTACAGCTGTTGCCCACGGAATATTGTGTGCATTTGGAATATGTCCTCCCCTCTGAGCATGTTCCATAGGATATTCTGGTGGAGCCGTAATCTCTCCTGAAAATTCTTTCGGGGAGCGTACGTCGACTAGAACAGTGTCTGTTTTACCAATCGCGCGTCTCACATCAAACAGATAAGCTCTCATTCCTTCGTTAGGTGGTTTTGATACATATTTTGTTTTTTGAATTTGCGGTTCTTCTTTTGTGTATGGCTTTTTCTCCATTTCCCACTTTTTCCTGCCACCGTTCATGATCTTTACTTTTTCATGCCCATAATACTTGAATATCCAAAAAACAAAAGCTGCAAACCAGTTATTAAAATCACCATAAAGAATTACTTCAGAATCAGGAGTTATTCCATTTCTTGACATTAATTCTTCGAATTGTGATTTGTTAATTATGTCTCGTGTCACAGGATCATTAATGTCTCTCTTCCACCAGATTAAACTAGCATTTTGAATATGTCCCTGCCTGTATGCATTCTCTGGATCATAGTCAACTTCAACAATCTTAATTGAGTTATTTCCTAGGCTTTTTGCCACTGCTTCAGTATCTGTTAAAACTTCAGGATGTGCGTAATTCATAATGTCTTTCTAATTGAGTTACAAAGACGGTTCTTAATATTTTATACTTATCAGACACACATCATATGCTTTTTAAGCTAAATTAGAATATCATTCTTTATTGGATCTCGATAATGTAGCTGTTGTCAGTAAAGTCGGTTCAAAAGAAGCAGAAGATGCCGCAAAGAAAGTGGCCAAGAAACTACTTGGAAGAAAAATAACAGTGCATACAGTTTCTCCAGTTCAAGTAGAAGGAGCCAAGAAGGTAGATGAGTTGGAAGATCTCAAAACGGCAAAGCTTGATCTTACAATTACACTAGGCGGAGACGGTACCACTCTACGCACCTTCAGATATTTAGAAAACGAGACTCCAAATTTGGCCATTAATGTGGGAGGCAATAGAGGGATTTTATCAGAAATAACGATGCAGGAAATCGATACTGCGATAGAGCAGATAATATCAGGCAACATACTTCTTGATAAAAGGATCCGCGTAGTTGCCTCTTGTGCGGGTCAGGAATTTCCTCCAGCACTAAATGAGATATACGTTAACAGACAAAATCTAACCAAGACGTCGCTTTTTGAGATAAGATTCCAAGATGATACGGTCACACAAAGAATGGACGGCGTCATAATTGCAACTCCAAGTGGTTCAACCGGGCATTCGTATTCTTTGGGAGGTCCAATTCTGCATGAAAGCTTGGGTGTTTTAATAATAACACCAGTTGCACCAGTTAACAAACTACCCTCCATAGTAGTACCTGATGAAAAAATCGAGATAATAGGTAGTCATGATTCCAACATAATCATGGATGCTCAAGTAATCAAGACTGCAAGATTTGAGGATGTTATCACAGTAAAAAAATACAAAAAACATGCAGTGTTTGTAAGACTAAAGAAAAGGGGCCTGAGACAGATGAGCAAGCTTGGCTTCTAGGGTTTTAGATGCTACCTCTTTCTATGCAGGAATACCATTTGCATCACAGGATATTAGCTATACCACATCGCTAGTTCTTGAAGAAGTTAAGCATATCAAAAAAAATCAAGGTGCAATAACAGTTCTAATTGAATCAAACAGACTAAAAATTATTGAACCTGAAAGAAGATTTATTGAGATTGTACTTAGGAAAGCAGAAGAGACTGGTGATCATCAGTATCTTTCCAAAGAAGACGTTTCTGTTGTTGCGTTGTGTTTGCAGCTAGAAGGAGAATTGATGACAGATGATTTTGCTGTTTCAAATGTAGCACAACACCTGAATTTGAAAGTAATTCCAATCATGACAAAAGGTGCAGACAAGATAAGTTGGATTTATTTTTGTCCTGGTTGCAAATCAAGTTTTTCAAAAGTATCTATTTGTCCAGTATGCGGTAGCAAGATAAGGCGTAAATCATCCAAGCGACAGTCTTCGTCCTATCCAATCAGATAATGAGCCATCATACAGCCTGACATTTTCATAACCTGCAATCTTAAGCTGAGTGAACACATTTGCTGCTCTATGGCCAAGCGTACAATAGCACACGAGTTCTTTGTCTTTTGGGATTTTCTGTTCTTCAAATATCTTTACAAGCTCGTCTTTTTCTTTGAAAAGAGAACCCTTTTCTCCAACACCTTCGGTAAAAGGAAAAAGTACAGAGTTTGGTATTCTGCCTGCCATATACTCCTGAGGGGATCTAGCGTCAATGATAAAAGCCGAATCGATTCTCTTTTGAAGTTCTTCTGCCTCTATTCTAATATTAGGATTTATTTTCGGTATGAAGGTAGCAGGATTTGGTTTGTAGACTTCCTTTGTGATTGCAAGTCCCTTTTGGTGCCAACTTCTAATTCCAATGTCGAGGATCTTTGTTTTTTCATGCCCATAGTATAACAAAGTCCAAGCTATCCTAGCTGCAGACGGATCCATGTAGTCACCATATATTACCACGGTTTTTGTCTCATCAATTCCATGAGAACTAAAAATATGTGCTGCATTCTCAGGTTCTAGAACAAGATTTGCACCAGAATCAGTGGTTCTGACTACTTTTTCCACACCAAGAGGTTGCGACCTTGTTATGTGTGCATATGAATAGGCAACATTTCCTCTGGAATCTAGTATGACTAGGTCTTCGTCATTGTAATGCTCTGCCAGCCAAGAATGAGAAACTATCATTAGTTGTTAGAGTAAAACAGAAGTATTTTATCGTATATCAGATATCATACAAAGTTTTCTGGTCTATTTTTTTGTCATTTTTTATTTCCATATCAAGTAGATTTCGTATTTTTTGTGCGCGTGATTCACCCATTCCTTCTATTTTTGAAAGCTCTGCAATGGATGCACTAAAGGAGTTACTTGGAGATCCAAATTTTTTCAACATTCTCGATGCGAGTTTTTCACCTACACCAGGCAAGCTACATAAAACAGATAATTGTTGGTCATGTATGTTCCCTGACTTTTTTATCTTTTTAAGAAATGGGCCTTTTAACTTGTCTTGTCTTGCACACATTGCAACTAACAATTTGGCGGTATTTGACGCATTTGGAGTTGGCAAAACGGGTATCTTAAAATCTAATGCTATAGAGGAAACTGCGCCATAGAAGACTAGCGGGTTTTCGGTAATTTGGTTTATTTCGTCAGTGTCACCCTCTATAATGATTGCCGGGTGCTCAAAATGTTCCTTTAGCCTGTTACATTGATCAAATAACCGCCCATCAAAAACTGATGAAATAAAATCATGAACACTTTTTCTTTCAACCACTGTTTCTGAGGCAACTATGTAATCACCTATTAGGAGATTTTTCATTTCTACCTTTACTCCAATTTTTTTTAAAAGATCAGGAATGCCGCTCTTTTTTTCTCGCTCATCAATTACCATTCGCATGTCTTCTATCTTCATTAAACTGCTAAAATTTAGTCAGTATTTTATTTAGGAGTATCTGTCTTTTGTCCAGTCTGTGCAGTAGGTCCACGTAACATTTCTCTAATTTTTGTTTCCGATTCTTTGAGATTTTCCTTGAGTCGGGCTTCTTGTTTTGTTATGACAGTTATGCGAGTATTTGCAAGTTCCTTTTTTTCTTCAAGTTCTGAAATTAGAAGAGGTTTTGTGGATTTGACAAGAATTGAACCGGCTGCCTTGTAAACTGTATCATCATCCCCTGCCTTCTTTAACGTCTCAAGAGCTCTTTCCGTTTCAAGTTGTTCTGACTCAAGATGCTGTTTTTGAGCCATAATTGACTGAAGATTTTGTTGTAACTGCTGTAATCTTCCTACTTGTTCCTGTAACCATGGTGGAATTTGTTCCCCTGAGGACATGCTTGTCCCAGTAGTTGTTTTGCTTATATTTTTACCGATTCTATTGCATCATTGCTTGTTTGAATCAGACGTAATGTAGAATTCAAGTTGGCACGTAGATGCGCAAGTTCATTAGCATCAATTAGAATTGTCATTTCCTTGTCTAGCAACATCTTTGTCCGAGTCGGATTCTCATCATAAAACTTGTTATCAGTCTCTAAAGACTTGAAGATTGCCTTGTTTTTTTTACCGGCAAAAATTTGTATTTTAGCGCTATAGTTTGACGTCATAGGCCATACCAGCTATTTTGAAACCGCATTTCTTGCACACCCATATACCCACTGCTTCCCTACCGAACTGAATTGAGCCACAGTCTGGACATCTTCTCTTAGACTTCAGTAGCCTATGTACTGCAGTAAACCTTTTGCGCGGTTTTAATCCATATTTTTGTCCCAAGCCTTTTAGTGAAGCCCCTTTACCTTTTGCCATATTACATCAATTGTTCTAGTTTCTTCCTTATTTTTGTTCCCACAGAAAGTGCCATTTCTGAGCACTTGAAAAGTTGATCAACTGAAAATCCATCTCCACCACCCTTTTGTAACGCGCAAATATTACCCGCGGAGTTTGTGGTGATAGTGATTCTTGCATCCATACATGCCTCTTCGTCCTTGGTAGGATCTACAATTATGTAATCATCTATTCTTGCCATAGTAACTGAAACTGGTAATGTCTTCACCGGAGGCTTTGAAGTAACTCCTTCAACTAAAACTGGCGCTTCATCTTTAATGTCGTATTTTGGAATAGTTGAGGAAAGTACTGCCGATACTGAAGCATATGAGCATGCATCAAAAAGATTTCCATCCGAGTCAATAACACTACTATCAATGAATATGCCTACAACAGATTTGTTCTCAATTAAAACAAGTTGGTGTAGATCAATCATTTCAGTCTCTCGTATACCACGATCTACAACTCTGGCAAGCTCAATTACATCCTCGCTTGGAGGTCCAGGCTCTACATGAGGATCCGCAAGTGGAAGAATTTCAGCAGTGCAAATAAGAATTCCCTTGTCCCCCAAGTCAGGAAATGGTTTGTCAGGTTGTATTTTAACTCCTGTAATGACTTCAGTATTTCCTAGCTTTACCCTAGCAGAACCGTTTGCTTTTGGAATAACCCCTGTTTCGATGATTAAAGGACGCTGTTCGTCAAGAGCCCTTCCATCCAATCTTTTTCCCTGCTTGAGCAGGTCCAAGATTTTATCTCGTTTTAATTTATCAATTATTACTGATTCCAATTTTATTGTACCCCGCTTTCAAAGTATCTTTCAATAAGAGCTCTTCTTTGAATCTCATAGACCTGCCTACAACCGCCTATGGCTGTTTGCAGGCATGTTTTGTATTCCTCCGATGTTAAAATTCCATCAAGTTGCATTAAAGTAACTTTTCCTGAATTTGGCATTATTGCAACTGGCATGTCGGCTTGCCCTTCTTGATCCTCTTCATTGTTGACGTCCAGAACTATTCTATCAGCTACTTTACCTGCTGCACATGCAGATACCAAATCTCTCATTGGTATACCTGTATCTGCCAATGCAACTGCTGCAGCATCAAGAGCAGCACACCTAGAGCCGCCATCAGCCTGAAGAACCTCCACAAAGACGTCAGTGACAGTCCTTGGAAAATCTTTCAAGATTAAAGCTGGTTGAAGCGCTTCCTTTAGTACTTTTGATATCTCAATTTCCCTTCTAGATGGAGCTGGATTTTTCCTTTCAGTTACAGAAAATGGAGACATGTGATACCTACAACGCAAAATTCCAGTATCTTGATTAGCCATGTGTTTTGGATGTACGTCTCGCGGCCCAAAGACACCTGCAAGTATCTTGTTTTTGCCAAATTCAATGTATGCTGATCCATCAGCATTATTTAGAACACCAACTCTGATCGAAATATTCCTTAGTTGATCTACTCTTCTCCCATCACATCTAATTCCATCTTCACTCATTAATTGTGTCATTATTTTCACCTTCTGGTATTCCTAGCATAGATTTGACTCTTTCAGTCAAGTTAGGTGTATGTGCTAGATCATCCACCATTTTTACCGCCTCAATTGCCTTTAATAATCCCTCTGGATCGTCACAAGATACTACAATCCACCCATTTTGGCCTATTGTTATAATTGCCTTTGTTGCCATTTCTATAGTTTGGATCATTGAGCCTCTCTTACCTATCAGTCTAGGTACTTTGCTTGGTGCTATCTCTATCAACTCACCGGACTCAATTTTACCTAGATCTCTGTCCTGAACCGTCAAAAGCGGATCTCGTGATCTGTCAAAATTTGCTACTCTTGCAGCTACCAAGTCTCCAATGTTCAATCTTTGTTTTAATTCATCCTTGGTTGGAGAATAGTCTCTGCCAAAAACATCCTGAGCTGGTAAAAAACCTATAAAACAAGAATTGATGTCAAACTCCCAAGACAGTGGAGAAGTTCCAACTACTTTTCCTATTACCAAATCATTTGTTTTTGGCACATATACACCTGTTAGTGGGATTACTCTTACAGCATTCTCAAAAATTTCAGATATTCCAATACAAGTCGAAATTATTCTGTCGCCCTCTTGGTATACGTTTTGCTCTGGTCTTAATGGTCCTGTTACTATGACATCACCAGGTATGACGTATCTTCTTTTTACATCCATCATTTCGCAACCTCAACAGAAGCAGTACCTTTTGTTACTGAACCCAATCTATCAATCACATTTGCTCTTGCCGCAGCCGGTATATCTAGTATTACTTTGAGAGATCCATTTGATTGCCATTCTTCCTTCTTCAAAGAACCAAATGACTTCAATACAGAATAAGATTGAGCTGCAAATTGTGCAGGTACAACAACTTCAAGTAACATATTTTCCGACTTTAGTGGAATAATTGATCGAAGCTGTTCAACAATCTCCTTGATTTGTTCATCTATGTTTCTAAATGGATCAATTGAGACTCTAGCATCATCCATTGCTTGTTCTATTCTAAGTGGAGGATGTGGGAGATGGGATCGTGGATCTACAAAGCTTTTTGCGATAAAGTCTACAATTTGTTTACGTTTTTCTGTGACCATCTTTCGTCTCTGATCGGTGGTGAGATTGAGGTCACCTTTTTGCAGTATAATCATTGCAATAGAAATAGGATCTGTTGTTTTGAATGCTTTCATTAGTTTCTCTGTAGATGCCCTTGTACCTTTGTTCGAATCGGAGTATACTTCATCAGATATTAGAACGCCTGAAATTTCCTTCCTTTTCCCAAGTTTAAACTCAAGAGCCGGATCCGGTTTGACTATAATTTCGAACTTTTCGCCCTCTACAGACAACCTAACAACCGTGACTTTATCCATAGTTGATGTATTCATTCTCGGTATTTATCTATACAGAGAAACTCGCTAGATTTTTATTTGGAATTTTGGTCTTCATCAATAAGATTTGACTTCTCTAGAGATAATTGAAGAAAGCGAAAGCAAGATTATTGTTAAACTAAAGGGTATACCACTCCAATATGCAAACGCGCTCAGAAGGATTTGTCTTTCTGGTGTTCCTACCTTTGCAATCGACGATATTGTGGTGATTGAAAATTCGTCAGTTCTGGCAGATGAAGGTGTGTCTCACAGACTTGCCATGCTCCCGTTGAAGACAGATATTGCTAGGTTCGTAGAGCCTTCTGCCTGTGACTGCAATAGTGAGTTAGGTTGTAGTCGTTGCAGAGTTTTATTAGTGTTAGATTCTGGCAATTCTGACACAACTCGTACTATCACATCACAAGATCTTAGTTCTGAAGACGAGGTTGTGAAGCCAGTAAATCCCAATATTCCCATAGTTACCTTGGCTCCAGGTCAAAAGTTGAAGATTGAGGCTTATGCAAGACTTGGTCGGGGTAGCGAACATGCAAAATGGAACTCTGCAACCATTTCAGTTCTAACTCAAGGTAGCAATGCAGATGAACATATTTTGACTGTGGAGACGGTAGGAAATCTTACTGCTGGTGAAGTAGTAAAAGCTGCAGTCGATGAATTAGAGAAGAGATTAGGTGAATTTCAGCAGACAATCGCGGCACTTGGCTAAGGGCTCTTACATTGCAGGGCGATGACCCGGTTCTTCCTTCTCATGCCATACTTGGAATACAATTGTTTTCTTATTCTGTGATAGCTTAAATGATGATGTGATTGATTTTGTGTACTCCATTTTTGGTTGCCTTAGATGTCATATTGCATGACTTGATTGCCTTCAACTGATGGCACGATGTATCCTGTTGAAATGTGTACGGATAATGTCATCATCACATGACAACGTAATAGAGCCTGGCTGAGCATATATTATATTTGGGTAAAAATTGGCATAATTACACATGACTAATCAAGTTGTCATACGAATGGCAAAAGAGCTCAAAGTGGCCTCAAAGAAGAACAAAGCACCCATCTGGCTAAGACTTGCAGAGATGGCATTAAAACCGGCCAGAACAAAAAGAGTACTCAATCTAGGTCAAATTGACAAGTCCATAAGTGATAACGATATAGTAATAGTTCCAGGAAAGGTTCTAGGTACTGGAAATATTTCACACAAGATAACATTATGTTCTTTCTCAATTTCTACAACAGGTGCAAAAAAAGTAATACAGTCGGGTGGAAAGATTGTAGACTTTGCACAGTTGATTAAGAACAACCCAACAGGTAAAGGAGTGAAAATAATTGGCTAAACAAGAACAAACACCTGCAAAGACAGAATCTAAAAAGTCTCAGGATGTAATAGTAGACGGTACAAACCAAGTTGCTGGAAGACTGTGTTCACATGTAGCAAAACTATTGATAAATGGTACAAGAGTTTCAATTGTAAATTCTGAAAATATCATGCTTAGTGGGGACAGATACATGATAATTGGAGAATATAGAAAGTTTCTCGAGGTAGCAAGTATTAATAATCCTAAATTTGGTCCATTCCATCCTCGTCGACCTGATACGATGATCACAAAGATGGTACGAGGCATGCTTCCAAAGAACAAGCCTTCAGGTCAGACAGCCTTGAAGAGATTGAGAGCATACTTGGGTGTTCCAAATGAATTAAAATCAAAAAAGACTACCCAGTTCGAAGACGCAAAAATAAGAAAGCCTTCTGCATATTATACAACTTTTGGAGAGCTAGGTAGAACTGTAGGGTGGCATGGATAATGGCAAAACTTGAAGGATATTTTGCATCAAGAAAGACTGCACGTGCTCATGCCTTTATCACAAAAGGAGCAGGCCGTGTTAGAATCAATAATGTTCCAGTGGAAATGATTCAACAGGAGATAGTAAGAGAAGTAATTCTTGCCCCGCTTGAAATTACAGGTGATCTTAGGAACAAAATTGATCTTTCAGTAAGAGTACGTGGTGGTGGGTTTATGGGGCAATCATATGCAAGTGCAGTTGCCATATCAAGAGCTTTGACAGGCTGGACAAAGACAAGAAAAGAGCCAAAAGAACATCCATTTACAAGAACAGTTCGCGAAGATCTAAAAAAGAAAATTTCAGAATACGATAAACACTTGCTTAGCGGTGACGACAGAAGAAAAGAGCCAAAGAAGTTTGGCGGTCCCAGTGCTAGAAGAAGAAAACAGAAGTCATACAGGTAGCCTTGAAAGCTGTAATTCTGGCCGGCGGACGTGGAACACGCGGAAGGCCATTTACAGATTATATTCCAAAGGCAATGATACCAATTCACGGAAGGCCGCTAATAGCTCATATTGTAGGATACCTATCATCATTTAAGATTATAGATGAGATAATCATTCTTTCAGACTTTGATGGCTTAGGTAAACAAATAGAGAAGTATTTTGAAAATCACAAAAGGGCAAAAAAGCCGCTTAGATTCATCCAGGATTCACAAAGTGGAACAGGTCGAGATCTAGTACATCTAGAGAAAATTCTAGAAAAAAATTCAGAGTTTCTGCTATGGTTTGTGGATAACCTAACACCACTTGATATCAAAAGCATGTATCAATTCCATAGAGGAAAAAATACCATGGCTACAATAGCTACAAGAAGGTACAGAAAAGAAGAAACTGGTTACGCAATAGTAGAAAATGGAGTTGTCTTAGAATTTAGGGAAAAACCAACAATAAAACTTGAGATGTCCGAATGCCTTGGCATATATATCATGAATTCAGAAATTCTAAAGATTATCAAATCAGAAGGAGCTAAAAGAAACGAGATTAATCTCTCATATGATATTCTCCAACCACTATCAAAAAAAGGAAAGATTAGTGCATATGACATAGGAAAGAGCCCGTGGATAGATATAGACTCCCCAAGTCGTGTCGAAAGAGAAAAAAAACTAGTAAATGTGATAATTAAGAGACTCTAAGACTAGAGCTTCGTTGTGTATTTTCATACTTTGATATTGCATTGTCATATTGTAGCGTCACTGCAATATCGTCAAGGCCTTCAAGAAGAATTCTTTTCCAGTGAGACTCTATATCAAAAAATATAATGGCATCATCATTGGTTATGGTTTGTTTTTCCAGATCTATTTCAATATCAGATCTGCTTTCGAATAATTTCTGCAATACTTGTTCACTTAACTTTATTGGCAATATTCCATTTTTGAAGCAGTTGTTGTAAAAAATATCAGCAAATGAAGTAGACAATACAGCTCTGAACCCAAAATCTAGAAGCGCCCAAGCAGCATGTTCTCTGCTTGATCCACATCCAAAATTGTCTCTTGCTAACAATATCTTTGAGTCTTTATATCGCGGCTCATTTAAAACAAAGTCTTTTTTTATAGTTCCATCTTTTTCATATCGCCAGTCATAAAACAAATACTTGCCAAATCCAGTCTTTTGAACTAGTTTTAGGAACTGTTTTGGAATTATCTGATCAGTATCAACATTTACCTTGTTAAGTGGAGTTGCGATACTTTTAATTTTTATGAAAGGTTCCATCTTAGTTCAAGTCCAGATCTCTTACATCGACAAAATGTCCCTGAATTGCGGCGACAGCAGCCATTACTGGACTGACAAGATGTGTCCTACCACCAGAACCTTGCCTGCCCTCAAAGTTTCTGTTAGAAGTACTGGCACATCTCTCACCGGCGGATAAAATATCGGGATTCATTCCAAGACACATACTACATCCTGATTCCCTCCACTCAAAACCTGCATCTTTGAAGATCCCGTCAAGGCCTAATTCTTCTGCTTGTTTCTTCACATGTTGTGACCCCGGTACAATCATGGCCCTTACTTTTGATGAGACTTTCTTTCCTTTTACTGCTCTTGCAGCCTCTGTCAAATCTTCTAATCTGGAATTAGTACAAGAACCTATGAAGACTCTGTCTATCTCAATATCTGTAATCAAAGTTCCTGATTTGAGTCCCATGTATTGTAGGGCTTTGGTTGCAGCTTTCTCTTCCTCAGTGTTTCCTTTTGCATATTCTTCAGGAAATGGGACCTTGCCTGTAACATCAACAGTCATCGCAGGATTTGTACCCCAGCTTACCTGAGGTGCAATCGTGTCTACATGTAACGTAAAACTTTTGTCAAATCTTGCATTACTATCAGTCTTCAAGTTTTCTCTCCA
Source organism: Nitrososphaerota archaeon (assembly GCA_027315065.1). GTDB lineage: Archaea > Thermoproteota > Nitrososphaeria > Nitrososphaerales > Nitrosopumilaceae > Nitrosotalea. The sequence continues at coordinate 28,717 of DAHUYT010000019.1, forward strand.
GTACTCTACCAATTTCTCATAATTTTTTGGTACATATCTTCTTCCTCTTAAATAATCAAATGTCTTTTCGTCAGGAGCTATAAGACCGGCCCGCGCACCACCCTCAATTGACATATTACATATGGTCATCCTTTGCTCCATGCTAAGTTCCGAGATTGTTTCTCCTCTGTACTCAAACGTAGTGCCCGTACCGCCAGCAGTACCGATCTTCCGTATTATTGAAAGTATGATATCCTTGGCGGTTATTGCATGAATGTTCTTTCGTTTCCCTTCTACCCTAATTTCAAATGTTCTTGGCTTTTCCATCCATATGCATTGAGTTGCCAGTACATGCTCTACATCACTTGTGCCAATCCCAAAGGCAAATGCACCAAAAGCACCATGAGTAGAAGTATGACTGTCACCACAGACTATTGTTGTTCCAGGTAGTGTTATTCCAAGTTCAGGGCCTATGACATGAACTATTCCCTGATCTGGGCTGTTAATGTCAAAAAGCTTGACTCCAAACTCTTTGCAATTTCTTTCAAGTGTCTTTATCTGTACTTCAGAGGTTTGGTCTAATATAGGCAATGACCTGTCACTTGTTGGCACATTATGATCCATAGTTGCAAAAGTAAGATCTGTTCTTCGTATGTTTCTCTTGTTCATGCGCAATCCATCAAAAGCCTGCGGTGATGTGACCTCATGTACTAGATGCCTGTCAATGTACAATAGAGAACGACCATTTCCCTCTTCTACTACATGAGAATCCCAGATCTTTTCAAACAAGGTCTTCGCCATAAGTTATTCACTATCAGATCGGAGATATAATGGTAGGTGTCATTACAGAACAAATATCCATTATGATTTGTAGTTGAACAGTCCACCGGCTGCAATTATTTTTCCTATCAACTCTGGAAATGGCTTTATTTCATAGATCGTATTTTTTGTAATATTTCTTATTTTATTTTCAGATGTTTCAATCTCGAGTTGATCTCCTTCAGATATGTCCTTGTAGGTACTTTCTTCTATCTCAATAGGTAGCAGGAATGCACCATCTACTGCATTTCTATAGAATATTCTTGCAAAGGACAATGCCAGAACTGCTTTGACTCCAGAGTATGAGAGAGCGATTGGCGCATGTTCCCTTGAGGAACCACAACCAAAGTTTTTACCTGCTACTAAAAAATCCCCCGGTTTTACTTTTTTGTGAAAATCTTTATCAATTCCTTCCATTGCATGTTTTGCAAGCTCATCATAGTCATGAATTTTAAGATACGGTCCTGGCAAGATTACATCAGTATCAATATTGTCTTTTTCGTATTTTATTACCGAGCCTTTCATTTAACATCCCTCGGATCTGTGATTTTCCCTGTGATTGCTGATGCCGCAGTAACAAGCGGTGAAGCAAGATATGTCCTTGATTCAACATGACCCATCCTGCCTGGAAAATTCCTATTTGTTGTACTGATACAGACCTCATCTTTTGCCAAGACTCCCATATGTGCACCACAGCAGGCACCACATGTTGGCGGCCCCACCATTGCTCCTGCATCCATGAAAATCTTTACGAGTCCTTCATCCATCGCCTTTCTGAAGATAGATATAGCCGCAGGAAGTATTTCGGTTCTAATCTTTACTGTTCTCCCTTTGAGAATTCTTGCAGCAGCTCTCAAATCCTCAAGTTTTGCGCCAGTACATGAGCCAATGTATGCCTTGTCAAGGGACACAGATGATAGATCTCGTGCAACTGTGATATTTTCTGGAGAAAATGGTTTCGCTACGATCGGATCAAGTACAGATGCCTCATATTCATAGATTTTTTCATATTGAGCATCAGGATCTCCATGAACTTCACTGTAATTTGTGGCACCTCGTTGTGCAAGATAATCACGTATTTTTTGATCCGGTTCAATTATTCCGCTTTTTGCTCCAGCTTCTGTAGTCATATTAGTCAGTGTCAATCTTTCCTCAACAGACATTTCAGATATTCCAGATCCTCCAAATTGCATTGTCTTGTATGCACCACCATCTGTACCAATGTCCCCGATTATTTTCAGTATCAAGTCCTTTGCCATTACATAATCAGGTAATTTCCCATTTAGCTTAAAGTATATTGTCTCTGGAACCTTAAACCAGATCTTTCCATTTAATAAAACATATGCCACATCAGTATGTCCAAGTCCTGCTGCAAATGCACCTAGTGCTCCGGTGGTGTTTGTATGCGAATCACCACCAACATAGACTTCACCTGGCAAAACCATCGCCTCTTCGTGAGAAAGTGTATGACAGATCCCATACTGACCCATACCATATTTGAAATGCTTTTCTATACCATACTCTTTTGTAAATTGCGTTAGTAATACCACGTTTTGAGCAGATATTTTGTCAGCTGCGGGTACAAAATGATCCTCTGCAACCCATACTTTTTCTGGGGACCATAATTTTTCGATCCTCATTCCACTCTTCTTTAATTTTTCAAATACAGCTATTACTCCTGGTCCAGATACATCATGCACCATTACTTTATCCACATTAGCAAATATAACATCATCAGGAGAAACTTTGGTTTTTCCCGATGCCCTAGCTAGAATCTTTTCAGTGATATTCAACAAAAAAGATACTCCTTTTAGAAATTAAAACGTTTGCAGAAAGATCCCCCAAAGATTTACATTGCTTGAAAATCATCTAAAAAAAAGATTGGTTTCTACACTTTTGAAATTATCAACTTTTGTCATACTTGCATCATTATTCCAGCATGCAGTTTATGCGCAAGATGAATCTACACCACAGATCAGATTATCAAGCAAGGGACTGGCATACGTCAAACTCTCAACATATCCGGCAAATCCTGTAACAGGTCAACTAACAGTTATTCTCATCCAGTTCATAGATCCGCAAAGTAAAGCTCCACGCGGAGACATCTATTACAAATTCATTATAAGAAATGAAACAAGTCAACTGCTCATATTGCCAGGAGGATCTACAATCACTGGGAAGGCAGGAATACCATACCAGTTTGAAGAACCGGGAAAATACCAAGTGGAAGTTGACCTAAACGACACCGCTTTCTCAAAAGACAACTCAGCATCACTTGATAAGGTTATTTTCCCAGTTTATGTATCACAAGGAACACTGCAAACATCAAACCAAACAGTTCCTAACACAGTGTCTGATGTAAGTACTAAACCCAACACGAATACCAATAATGGCAGCATTCATCTTTTGATCGATGGAGTATTAGTCGCGATTACTGTAGGTCTAGCCTTATTCATATTTAGGAGGAGGGTCATTGCAAAGCGCAAAAAATCAAACACGCCCGAATAATTATTTCACATATCTGCAGAACGCTAAATAGTAAATTCAGTTATGGGTACTCATGTCACTTTCAGTATTTCCAATAAAGTCCTCGTCAAAGACTGAGAAATTTGATTTGTTTGAGAGTTTGAAATCGGATCTTGAAATTGAGGGATTAAAACCTCAAAATGGTGATGTTATTGCAATATCAAGCAAATATGTTGCAAATTCCCAAGGAAGGATAGTAGAGTATGATAAAGTTTTCCCATCCTTAGATGCCGGAATTATTGCATCAAAGTTTCACGTTAAACCGAAAATAGCCGAGATCATCATAAGAGAATCAGACATTATTTTTGGCGGTATTCCTGGGTTTGTCATAACATCGTCAGATTACATCATGGCGCCAAATGCAGGCATAGACAAATCCAATGCAAGAAAGGGAGATGTGATATTATATCCAATCGATCCATATACTGTATCAGAACAGTTAAGACGTAAATTTCTACTAACATATTACATTCACGTAGGAATCATCATAATAGACAGCAGATTGATGCCTGCTAGAACAGGAACTGTAGGTGTAACAATTGCGTGCGCCGGAATAGAACCATTGTCAGATCTTAGAGGCCAAAAGGATTTGCATGGAAATCCACTCAAAGTGACATTTCAAGCTGTTGCCGATGATCTAGCATCTATTGCGAACTTCAAGATGGGAGAAGGAGCAGAAGCCATTCCTGCTGTACTCATTAGAGACTCTGGCGCTAGGCTTACAGATAGGAGAATCCAAGAGAACGAAATGGCTGTCTCATATGATCAGTGCATATACGTTCGTGGACTAGGAACAAGAATCTGATGAAATCATAGTTTTAATGGTTCTGTCAATCAAGGAAAACATCATGCATCTCCTGCCCAGCATATAGAGATAGAATCTAAGATAGGTTACACAGAAGAAAACTAGTGTGTTAATTGTAAGAGAAAAATGGATCGTTATGTTGTTGCGGCATTAAACACTTTGTACAATGGATAGAATAGGTTTTGCCATCTGGAGAGATTTTAGAGAAAGTTATGAAGAATAACATGGAGATCATACATTCACCAACCTTAGAGTGGATGGAGGAAGTTAGTTTCTGTATGACATGATCAGCCGTAGATTTGACAGAACCGTTTTAATAGAGCTGGATTTGACGGCAGGATATGGTGGAATTCTTCACCCGATATCCAAAGACAATGTCACTCTTAGATGGAATGAGGGAGAGGGTTAAAGTGGACAAAAATGGAGTAGAACAACTCACTATTGTCGTAAGGAAAAGCGTTGACGATATGCTAAAAATCTTCGCTCATGAGGGTTTTACTCATGTCAAGTTTGAACATAAACAAACATTGCAAATAGGCCACGGTCTTTCATTGAAACTGAAAAAACCATGGGAAATGCATGTCAGATTATTAGAAATGAAAAAAGGCTTGGTAGCAATACAAGCCGAAGTAGAGGTTTCACGAGACTATTTACAGCACCTCTTTTGTCAACGAACACCAGTTTTATACGAAATCGAGTCTCTTCTCAAGAAGCATCAAATTGAATATAAAATCTGGAATGAAAGAATAAGAAAATATGTCAAGGCAGTTGTAGACAATTACAAGGTTCAGCTTAAAACCCCAAGCTTTCCAGTTTTGGCTTGGAAGCCAATGGTATTTTTCATAGGGGCAACAGGCATCCTATACCTCTTCAAATATATCTTGACAATTTAAGGCGCCTTACAAAATAGAGCGGTTATATCATTTGGTTCAAATCTTAAATCAATCCTCTACCTAGATAATACATGGCAATGTCATGGCATGACAGCAGCCATAGACTAAATACACATGATCTAGAATACATGAAAAAAGTTGACTATTTGTGGAACCGCCTTTCCTGGCCACAAAGACTTGCGATATCATCAGCTATAACCAATAACACATTAAGACAGGAAAACAGCAAACACTGTGTTATTGGAGAAGCAATCAGCATAAAAAAGAAGAACACTCCTCCGCATAACAATTCATTTGCATATAAGATTCTGAGAGTTATCAAAATAATGTTTTATGATGGTCCCAGTTATGACAACCTACTAGATAGAGAAATAACAAGAGAGGAAAAAAAGATTCTAAACGATATTTATTATGCAAAAATAGGTAACAAGGAACACCTATACAAAAGGGCAAATGAATTAGTCAGATTCCACATCACCAACATTTGTACATCATTTAGAAATCTTCCAATGTAACGCCAGTTTAGACCGGATAACTAGTATAAAATGGGATTTATTCCTAAGATGGAATTGAACCTTTAATTAGAATTTTTTATAATTACATGTTATGAGTACATCCAATCTTCCCCTCTCACTGAAATTCTATGGCGTATCCCCTTGGGAATTAGAAGTACTATACAGCCTTCTTCACAACTTGTTTCAAGTAGAGGAAAATAAACAAGAACAACCAGACGAAGATTTTACCACAATGATCGATTTTATTTTTCCTCTTGCATTCAATGATGACTTTTTCAAGTGGTTTGGAAATGCAAGATGGGACAAGTTCAAGGCAATTCTAAAGGAGTTGAAAAGACGTCGTGGAGGAGGAAAAACATTGCGGGTTTACATGAAATTTATCGGCAAGCCAAACATAAAATTCATGCTTGATCTAGGCGATAAAAATTTATTTGATTCGGCAGTAGAGAAGACAAATTTTGTTTTAGAACTTCTTCCTTATCATCTTGATCCACTCAAGATACCTGCCAATATCACGGAAGTTGTGTATTATTTTGATGATAGAACTGGGAGATGGAACATTAATTCAGCCACAACAGAAGATGAAACATACATATTTTCACAAAACGAATGGAAAATCACTTAATTTCTTTTTCTAAAGGTTCTAGTAGAGAGTTTAATTCACGATATTTTTTTTCTATAAAATCCAAAGACTCTTCGAGCTTCTTAGATTTACCATATTTGTATCTGATGAGTTCCCTGTGCCTCCAGAAATTCTTTCCTTCTCCGACTGACATGGTACTAAAATAATCTGGACTTTTCAGGTTATCAGGAAGTTTGATATTGTAAGGAAAGAGAAATTCCGCCATAAACCATTCGTCACCGTCAGGATAATCAGAACCTGTTTCAATATCAAAGAAGAGATGGAGAAGGTTAGTTTGCATGAGACCGTCATCTCTCATGGTGGGATGCTTTATGTTTGACTTTTTAAAATCCAGGTTCAGAAGACTGGGTTCAAAGTATCCCCGAATAATTGATTTTCGGAATATTTTGTTAACTTCCTCTAAATTCAATGTAGAACTACTCTTCTGTTCATCATGCTAATAACTTATACTAACCGATAAATGCGTATAGAATAACCTCAACTTTTTTGTATTCCAGTTTTGACTCTTATCTGTTGACAATACAAGAAGACGCACTCCAGCCATTCCTTGACAGGATATTCGTCTCCTCCCACAGCCTCAACACGGTGAAGTCCTACAGGGCTGGAATCAATCAGTTTTCACAATTCTTGGATCAGAGGTACCAAGCGAGAGAATTTGAAATAATATTTAGGATAAAAGATGGAAGATTAGATGTTTACAGAATCCTAGACGAGTTTGTTGTACATCTAGATAAGCAGGGATACAAACCAAGGACAATACGCGCATGGGTAGCACCGGTCAAAGAGTATCTCAGATATAACGGCATCAAGATTTACTCGGAAGATTGCAGACAGGCCGTAAAGATGCCGAAAAAAACCGTCACCAGAGAAGAACCCCTTACAAAAGAGATTTTGGTACGGCTGTTGCATGTGCTTCCAATCAAAATTCAAACTGCCATTTTGGTTGCATGTGCAAGCGGCATGAGAATAGGCGAACTGGTTCAGTTGAGGATTTCAGATGTCGATTTTGACTCTGTCCCTACAAGAGTTACGATAAGAGCTGAAACAACAAAAGGAAAAGTTGGTCGGGAAACATATCTCACTTCTGAAGCCACTACCATGCTGAAAGACTTCTTAAAACGCGAATACAAGTATGAGACAGACAAATTCGGCAATGCGGTAAAACACACAACAATCTTCGGTTCGATCTTTAACGATACAGGAAAGGGACGTAGGAAGATTGATTATGATTTAGTCCAACATGCAGAGAATGTGTTGGGTCGCTCCCTTCGTTGGCACATAAGTAAGATACCCGAGCTCAATGCTTTTAGTGAAAACGGCAGAAGATCCATACATTTTCATGCGTTCAGGAAATTCTTCAGGACTACGGTAGGAAATGCGGTAGGAAGAGATTATGCAGAAGCGCTAATGGGTCATGTTTTCTATCTTGATACCTACTACAATTTACCAGTGGAAAAACGAAGGGAGATGTATCTGAAAGCAGAGCCGTACCTTACAATTTCTGACTTCGCACAAGTAGAAAAAAATCTCAACAAAATGGCAGAAAGGCAGAGAGAAATACAGGAGGCACTAGCCAAGTTTGGTCTTAAACTGGTAAACTCTCTTGATCTCTAGCTGTTGTTTTTATCAGAATCCGCGGGGAACTTTTACAATACTGTCCATTTTCTAGACTCTCCTTACTATTAGAGATGTAAACAAATGTAAACGTTTTTTCGTTGACAATTGTTTACTTTCAAAATAATGCCAAATCCCTTTCCACTACGGGATTTGTACAAAGAATAATTAACAGACGCGCTATTGCCTAATACGATGTTTTGCTGGTGTGGTCATCATGCTAGATACCACAGGACACAGACGCCAAACAAGTGCTCGAAATGTGAGGAGTGTCCATATTACAGGCCGCGTCAGAACGCTAATCTGAGATCAAGACTTGGTAGGACAACCATGAAGGCCAGATTTGACGGCATATGCAAGTCATGCGGTCTTGAGATAAAGGCGGGGGAACATGACATAACTAATGATGATTCTGGAAAATGGATCCATAAAGGCTGTCACCCTGATGAAAACCAACCACCTGTCTGATGTGCAACTTACGTGTATGGCAGAATCAAATGATAGTCTTGGCATACAAAGCT
>DAHUYT010000001.1 GCA_027315065.1 Nitrososphaerota archaeon
TTTTTGTCATGTTGGACTGGATAAAATCAATTATTGTTGACAATGGTGTACCTGGTCCAAAATTTCCCAACACGCCTGCTTTTTCAAGCTCCTGCTTGTCATCATGTGGAATAACTCCGCCGCCTATTACAAGCACATCGCTGATTCCTTTTTCTCTGAGAGCTTTTACAACTCTTGGAAACAGCGTCAAGTGTGCACCGTTTAGCAAACTCAGTGCTATGACATTGACATCTTCGTCTTCTGCAATTTGCGCAATCCTGTCAGGTGTGGCAAACAAGCCAGAATAAATGACTTCCATTCCGGCATCTCTAAATGCCCTACACAATACGAGAGCGCCTCTATCGTGACCGTCTAGCCCTAGCTTTGAGACAAGTATTCTGACGCGTTTTGTCTGGGCTTTTTGCGACATGATCTTGAAAGTATAAACTGGGTTTTAAAACCTTTATTAGAAAATTCTAAAGGCAGATTGTTTGTTTGATCTCTCTGCAACAAGATTTTATTGTGCGTATGGTACGTGTTGTTCTATATGGATTTAGTAAAGGAACTTAAGCAAGGTAATCGAAGAGCCATCGCAAGGGCTATATCTATAGTTGAAAATGACGAAAAAGAAGCAAGGGTTATGATCAAGAAAATCTTCAAGAGTTCTGGACGGTCTCTCACTATTGGCATAACTGGTCCTGCAGGATCAGGAAAGAGTACTCTAATCAACAAAACAAGTATCGAACTCAAAAAACTTGGTTACAGGACGGCTATTCTTGCAATAGATCCTACAAGCCACATAACAGGGGGCGCAATTCTTGGGGACCGAATCCGTATGACTGAATCAACAGACGCTGGCACCTACATCCGCAGCATGGCGTCAAGGGGTGCAACAGGTGCAATCTCTCTTGCACTGCGAAACAGCATCAGGGTATTGGAGTTCGCTGGATTTAACCCAATAATTATAGAAAGCGTTGGGGCAGGACAGACCGAAGTTGACATATCGCGAGTTGTTGATATGACAATAGTGGTCTTTAACCCGAACACTGGTGATAATATTCAAACAATAAAAGCAGGTCTAACTGAGATTGGTGACATTTATTTGATTAACAAGAGCGACCTGCCTGGTGCAAATCAACTCTTCGACTCTGTAAGGGATTTCATAGGCATGTCGGAAAAAAATCCAACAGTCATGATGACATCTGCCAAATCAAACAAGGGAATGGTAGAATTTGCAAAGAAACTGCAAGAATTGATGGAATCGAAAAAAAAATCCAAGAAACAAAAGGAGGAATCACGGCTTGACATGGAACTAAGGGATATTATTTTAAATAATGTCAAAAATAAAGTGAGCAACATGCTTGATTCAAGTAATGCGTATGCTAAATATCTCAAAAAGGTCCAAAAAAAGGAGATGGATCCATTCGAAGCTGCAGAGAAGATGTCTAAACTATTAAAGTGAGAGAATAAGAAATATGAAAACTAGACCAATTCCAAAGAAAAAGATAAAAACTGATTCTAATATACCTGTCAAAAGCTTCTACGACTCCACGGTAAAACCAAAGAGTAAAAATGAAAAACCTGGAAAACATCCATTCACTAGGGCAATTCATCCTGGGATGTATCGGGACAGACTTTGGACAATGAGGCAGTATACTGGTTTTGGTACAGCTGCCCAGACAAATCAGAGATTCAAATATCTGCTTGAACGAGGACAGACTGGTCTGAGCATGGCGTTTGATTTGCCTACTCAGATAGGGTATGATGCAGATGATTCCCATGCAGAGGGCGAGGTAGGAAAGGTGGGAGTCTCAATCACCTCGCTCAAAGACATGATGACTTGCTTTGATGGAATACCACTTGACAAAGTAAGTACATCTATGACAATTAATGCAACAGCTTCGACGCTACTTTCATTGTATATTGCTACCGGTGAATCACAAGGAGTAAAAAGTGAACAATTACGAGGCACTACACAAAACGATATTCTTAAAGAATACATTGCAAGAAATACCTACATCTATCCGCCAAGACCATCTATGAGATTGATAGGCGACATGATTGAATACTGCTCCAAAAAGGTACCGCAATGGTATCCTGTATCAATATCTGGATATCACATGAGGGAGGCAGGATGCAATGCAGTACAAGAAGTTGCGTTTACTCTGGCAAATGCCATTGAGTATATTGAAACATGTGTTGACCGAGGACTCAAGATTGACGACTTTGCTCCAAGACTATCGTTCTTCTTTTGCTGCACAAGCGAATTCTTGGAAGAAGTTGCCAAGTTCAGAGCTGCAAGAAGAATCTATGCAAAGATAGTTAAAGATAGATTCCATGCCAAAGACAAAAAATCAATACAACTTAAATTCCATGTTCAGACAAGTGGTGAATCGCTGACCGCGCAACAGCCCGATAACAACATTGTCCGAGTAGCAATACAATCAATGGCTGCAGTATTGGGAGGCTGTCAATCACTTCACACCAACTCAAAAGATGAAGCATTGGCATTGCCAACTGAAGCAGCAGTAAAGATTGCTCTGAGAACACAGCAGATTGTGGGGCACGAAAGCGGAATTACAAAAACAGTTGATCCACTTGCCGGTTCATACTATGTAGAATACCTAACTGATAAAATAGAAGAGGAGGCAAACAAGTATCTAAAAAAAATTGACAGGATGGGAGGCTCACTGGCTGGAATTGAGAAAGGCTTTTTCCAGTCTGAAATACGACAAAATGCGTACAGGCTAAAGCAAGAAATTGACAGTAACGAGAGGGTGATTGTAGGAGTCAACAAGTTTACTGATTCTGTTGAGGAAAAACAGGAGATTATGAAGATTGATGACAGTATTCAGGTAAAACAGATGCAGAATCTAAAAGAACTACGCAGTACGCGTGATAATAATAAAGCTGAAGCGGCACTATCGAAGATGAAGAGCGCCGCAGAAAAAGAGGAAAACCTAATGCCCTTCATATTAGAATCAGTGCGAAGATATGCTACTCTTGGAGAGATAAGCAATACCTTCCGAGAAGTCTTCGGGATCTACCAGCCAAGGGAGTCATTCTAATGAAAATAAACCACGTTGCAATAGCTGTTAACAACTTGGATGAGGCAGTAAAGGAATATCAAAATGTGCTTGGAGTAAAAAAAGTTGAGTTTGAGACCGTAGATGCTGAAGGAGTGAGAGTTGCAATACTATATCTGGAAAACTCAAGAATTGAACTTATGGAACCAACAAAGGATACTAGCCCAATAAAGAAATTCCTAGAAATTAGGGGAGAAGGCCTACATCATATAGCTCTTGAAACTGAAGCAATAGAGGGAGAGGTTGACAGGATGAAAGATACTGGAGTAAGATTTCTTGGAGAAGTAAGGCCTGGCTCTGGAGGAACAAAAATTACCTTCATCCATCCCAAGTCACTTCATGGTGTATTGACAGAGCTCTGCTCCCATACAAAAAAGTAACTGGTTCTACGGGACTCGAACCTTTGGGTTAAGACAGCAAATCTCACAAACTATTATTGTCTGATGACACTTTTGACAGTGAGAATATTCACGTAGATTTGACAGAAACCTAGTTCAAATGTATTAATAAGAAACGAATTCGAGAAAAATAATAACAAGTACATTATATGAAAACAATATGGGGGAGATGAGAGGAATTTGCATCATCTGTGAATTTCAAGTAAGGGGAAACACATTAGACGAATTAGATGTGAATTTCACATCACATTTTGAGAATACTGGTCATGAGGCCTACTTTTTTATGGACGGGGACAAAAGAATAGAAAGAAGCGTTTCATAAATTATAGTAAAACACTTTCAAACAAATCATAATTTTCGATATTATAGGCATGTCTTACAGTTTCTGAACTGATAGTTGGTACAAGTATAAGAGATCTTGTGAATATAATTAGATACAAAATTGACAAGTAATCTATGGAGTAGCTACAAACACCTTTCAAATTTTTTATTTTAATTTGATAATAATAAAAAAGAAGTGTGATTGTTGATCCTGTTCTTTTGTTTGTACTATCATTTGTGTTAGTTTTATTTACATTCGTGTCAGGATCTCTACAAGTTTGTCGGTATTGTGAACTATTTTGATACAAGCCAATTGAAAGCGTTGATGCAAAGACCCTGCCTTTTGCAGTTAGGCCAACATTGATCTTGGATTTATAAATTGTTGATTCAACAAGTCCTTTTTTCTCTAGCCCGACAATGTGCTTTGCAAGTCTGGCATAGTTGAGATTAGTATCAAGGGATAAACAAGTCTTTGCTCCGTGACCATGATAGTACGTCCGAAAACTATACACACTATTAAGAAGAAACCGGAGTCTAGATTTGAACCAAGCACAAAAACTTTATTGCTCATACTCAAAACCATGACAGATGATGACACTTTCTAATTTATTGGACAATACTACAAATACAAGACACCGGTATATACAACGAACTAACATACACACCAATACTACTGACAGGTTTGTCAGTATGATGGATTTCGTCTATCGCGATCTATCTCCTATCTTGATTTCATTTCAGACCAGTGTGGAATTAAATTGAGTAGACAAAACACTTCAAGGTTATTTTTAAAGAAAGGATCTGGTTATTCTACTAGCTTTAGCGTGTCTGACGCAGTAATTATTCCAACAATCCTGCTCTGCTTTGAGACAAGAACACATTTTGAGTATCGTATCAGCGAGACCAATGTCTTAACTGGCGTGTTATAATCTACAATGGGTGGGCGAGGATCCATTATCTCTGATAGTTTTATCTTCCTTCTTTGCGTTTCATCGTTGTCAATGAGGTGCTTTACTATGCCGTCCTCTGTTACCACGCCCATTACATCGTTTCCTTCAAAAACTGGAACCTGACTAATGGACAAATCTTGCATTTTTTTTATTGCATCATTTAAGGTATCACTCGTCTTCATCTTTACAATCTCTTTGCTACAAATGTCACCTGCCTTCATTGATGACTGGCTTTCAAGTGACCACAACACTTCGAATATTTTTCTTGCAGTGGCATAGCTTGGCTGGCATCTTCCTGACTCGATTTGATTTATCATGGAGGTGCTAACCCCTGTAAGGGAAGCAAGCTTTTGCTGTGTCAATCCTATTTTCTGTCTTGCCCGTTTTATGGATTCAAGTCTGGGCAGCATTATCTATCCCGCACCGCTTTTTTTGGAGATTTCTTCGAGTTTTCAAGAGCTGCCTGTGCTGCTGCAAGTATTGCGATTGGAACCCTATGCGCTGATGCACTCACATATGTTAATCTGGCTGTGTTGCAAAACTTGATTGAGCGAGGATCTCCACCATGTTCGCCGCAAATCCCTATCTCAAGATTCGGCTTTACCCCCCTGCCTCTTGATATTGCAGTCTGCATCAAGTCTCCTACGCCATTGATATCTAGTGACTGAAATGGATTTTCGGCCATTATATCCTTCTCAAAATACTCTGGGAGGAACTTTCCTTCTGCATCTTCTCTGCTAAAACTAAACACTGCCTGGGTAAGGTCGTTTGTTCCAAAGCTAAAGAATTCGGCTATTTGTGCAAGCTCATCTGATGTCAGACAAGCTCTTACAACTTCCATCATTGTACCAAAATTCATTTTCAATTTGACTCTAAACTCTGATTCCACATCTGATTTTATTGAATCGTATATTTTCTTGATATATTTTAATTCGTTTATGCCTCCAACTTGAGGAATCATTATTTGTGGATGAATATCTATTTTTTCAGTTCTAAGCTCTGCTGCTGCTTCGCAGATGGCCCTAATTTGCATCTCGTATATTTCAGGATGAGTGATGCCAACTCTGACTCCGCGATGACCCATCATTGGATTTATCTCTGCCAACTCCTTTGCTCTGTCCAATATCTTCTGAGTTAGAATTATTTGCTCTGGTATGCCTTGTCTTTCTAGGTAATGTATTTTATTTATCAGTTCTTCAGTATTTGGAAGAAATTCGTGTAAAGGAGGATCTAAGAGTCTGATTGTTACATGATATCCTTGCATTATTTTGAGAATTTCCTTAAAATCTTGTTTTTGTAATATGCGAAGCTTCTCCAAGACTGCTTTTCTTTCTTGTATGGTCTTTGTCATTATCATCTCTACAAAGACTGCAAGTCTATCGTGTGCATTGAACATCCTTTCCGTTCTACACAATCCAATGCCTTTTGCACCGTAGGTGCGAGCAAGTTTTGCAGCTTCGGGAGTATCAGCATTGGCTCGTACGCCAAGTGTTTTGAATTTCTCAGACCATTCTAGTATAGTTCTAAAATCGTCTGTCAGTTTTGGTTCAACTGTAGGTATCTCGCCTATGTATACATTGCCAGTGCTTCCATCTATCGTTAGTGTCTCTCCCTCGCCAATATCTTTATCGCCAATAAGCAGCTGCTTTGCAGAATAATCAATTTTGATATCAGAACACCCAACAATACATGGTTTTCCCATGCCTCTTGCCACCACTGCCGCATGAGATGTCTTGCCGCCTCTGCTTGTAAGAATCCCTGTTGAAGAAAAAAACGCTGGTACGTCTTCTGGCTTGGTTTCTTCTCTAACAAGAATGACTCTAGTCCCATTTTCTCCAATGCTTACTGCCCTTTTGACATCAAATATGACAATGCCAGACGCGGCACCCGGAGACGCAGGTATGCCTTTTGTTATGGGATTGAATATTTTGACTGCTTCTGTATCGATAGTTCTATGTAAAATCTGGTCTAGATCTTCAGGATGCAGCCGAAGAATTGCTCTTTTTTTTGATATCATTTTTTCTTTTACCAATGAAACCGATGTTTTGATCATTCCTGCCGTATTCATTTTGGCAGAGCGGGTTTGTAATAGGTAGAATTTTCCTTTCTCAACAGTAAACTCGATATCTTGAGGTTCTTTGAAATGTCTTTCAAGCTTGTTGCAGGTGTTGAGCAATTGCTTGTACGTTGAAGGCATTTCTTTTGACATGCTGTCTATTGGCTGTGGTGTTCTGATACCAGCTACAACATCTTCCCCTTGGGCATTGATAAGATATTCTCCAAATATCTTTTTTGAACCATCTGAAGGATCGCGCGTAAAGACCACTCCAGTTGCACTGTCGCTTCCCATGTTGCCAAATACCATTGTGACAACATTTACTGCAGTTCCCATCGCAACGTCTTTTGAAATTTTATATTTTTCTCTATATATTACCGCTCTTTCGCCCATCCAGCTTCTGAAGACTGCCTCGATTGCAAGCTCAAGTTGTTTGTAAGGATCTTCTGGAAAATGTTTTCCGGTATGTTCTTGACAGATTGCTTTGTATTGTGTTACTACTTTTTTTAATGATTCTTCATCAAGCTCGTAATCCTGTTGCACGTTTTGTTTCTTTTTTGCATCATGCAAGACGCTTTCAAATTTCTTATCATCTACCCCAAAGACTACTTTTCCAAACAATTGGACAAATCTTCGATAGGAATCTAGTGCAAATCTTGGATTCTTGCTTGACTTGCCAAGTCCTACAACCGTTTTATCGTTTAATCCCAAATTAAGAATTGTATCCATCATGCCTGGCATTGATACTGAGGCACCTGATCTAACAGATACTAGGAGAGGATTCTTCTCAAAACCAAATTTCTTGCCTGTTCTTCTCTCAATTTTTTGAATATTTTTTTTAACTTCGTGCATGATGGTCTTTGGCAGTTTCTTATTGTTACTGTAGTATATGGCGCAAACCTCAGTTGTAATGGTAAAACCTGGAGGCACTGCAAGCCCAAGCCTTGTCATCTCCATCAGGCCTGCGCCCTTGCCGCCAAACAATTTTTTGTTCTTACCGTCACCTTCATTAAAAAAATAGACTGATTTCACACAGGAACTCTATTAATCGCGTAATATCAAATTTTTCTACTTTTTGTGAAGGCCCGAGCAAATTCATCTATTGTTTTTTCCCAATTTTTGGCCTTGACTATACCACTTGCTACCAAGATGCCATCTGCTCCAAGATCAAGTGCTTTTGACACGTCGTCTCCTGTGACAATACCTGCGCCGCAGAGCAACCGGGTAGAATTTTTTGCATCTTTGACTGCCTTGACAGAATTTGTTATGATCTCTGGTCTTTCCTTTGATACTGCTTTACCGCTTCCTATTAGCTCAGGAGGTTCTATTGCAATGTAATCTGGATTTAATCTTGCATATTTTTTTACTTCATTCACATTTTTTACACATATCACAGATGTCATCTTCAAACTCTTCAGTCTAGAAACTATTTGTTCAATGTCTTGACTTGCAATCCTGTGTTCGCTGTGATTGATTAGAGAACCACTTACTCTTGATTTTTTTAAAATCTCTGGAACGATAAAACCTGTTGTACTGCCAACTTTAGAGATATCTACATGTTGGGAAAACACTGTAACTGGAAGATTGGCCACTTCTGAGATTAGGTGTTGTGGAGGACACACGATGATTTTTATTTTATACTTTTTGGCAATCTTTGATGCAGCTTTTGCCAGTCGTAATGAATTGCCTGCTGAAATCTCTTCATAATTTTTAAAGTTAATTATGAACAATATGCTTTCAGCTGAATTTGTTGTTGCCTCTATATCAAGAGTTCCATGTTTGAATGATATGATAGCATTAATCATACTGTGATTTTATTTTTTGAAAATTCTTATAGATGGCAGAAAGAAAAGAAACTTCATGAGTATTGAGTCGTTTTTGCTGTTGGGGTAACTCCAAGACTTGGTGTCAAATGTTAAATCTTCAGGGTATCGTGATGAATATATCATAAAGATGACTTTCAAAAAATATAAGTGGGGATCATACAGCATTACAGAATTAAAAGATTGGTTTGGAAGTAAAGAAGTAAACGGTATTGTCCACGTAATTGACAGAATACTCAATATGACACATTACCAGAAATCAAAATTTGAGGCAAACGACAAGTTTAGGATAGTATCAGATGACAACGATTGTAACTGCGACGGTCATTGATTATTTCTTTATACCTAATGTTCTGTTCTTTAATCTCAAGTAAACGTTGTGGCATTTACGGCATCTTGTGGCTGACATTGAATTCTTAGCGCCGCATGAGAAGCAGACCTTGAAGTAAAGTCTTGCCTTTTGGGCAATCTGTTTTTTTAACGGATCTGTAATTGGCATTTCTCTTTTCTATCCTATTTGTCTGCTATTTGTTTCTACCCTTTTCCAACTTTCCTGCAAGTAGCATTGGCACTTCAGCCGGCCTCTTGGCAACAGGTACATTTGCCTTGGCATACATTGATACTTTTGACTCTGCTGAACCATAGGTTCCATAAATTATGGCCCCTGCGTGACCCATCCTCTTCTCTTTTGGAGCTGCACGTCCTGCAATGTATGCTACAACGGGCTTGTCAAACTTGGTATCGATAATGTGCTGAGCCAGCATCTCTTCAGCGTCGCCGCCTATCTCTCCTACAACAACTACGCCGTCTATATTGACTCCGTTTCGAATTGTATCAAATGCCTGTATCAGAGGTGCTCCATTAATAGGGTCTCCACCTATTCCAAAACAGATGCTTTGACCAAAATTCGCAAGTGAGAGATTGTTAGATACTTCATACATGAGGGTACCGCTTCGTGAAAGCACAGCTATTCTTCCAGGCTTGAATGGGGATGCTGGCATGATTCCAATCTTGATGATTCCGGGTATTATTACTCCAGGGGTATTCGGTCCAACCACTATTGCATCATGCTTTTTTGATAATTCTACTATAGTCAATGCGTCTTTTATCGGTACATGTTCTGGGATTGCAATCAATAGCTTGATTCCAGACTCTAGTGCTTCAACTGCGGCACTGAGGAAAAACTTTGCCGGAACAAAGATTATTGAAATTTTTGCGCCAGTTGCACCTACTGCGTCTTTCATATTTTCATAAATTGGAACATCTTCAAACTTTTGTCCGCCTTTTCCGGGAGTAACTCCTGCAACTATGTTTGTACCATATGCCAACATTTGCTGTGTATGAAATGATCCGAACTTTCCAGTAATTCCCTGAACAATTACTGATTTTTTCTTATAGTCTTTGTCTCCCTCCTTACCAATTAATAAATCAAAAAGGTCAGCCATTTTTGTTTACCTCAATTACTGCTGCATTTATTGCTTCTTCAATGGTATCGAACATCTTTGTTCTAGAACCTTTCAGCATATCTTTTGATTTATCTGCCTCTGAGCCAGACATTCTTGCAAAGACTGGTACATCGACCATCTTGTTATCATACGCTTTGATAAAGGCAGTGGCAACTGTTGTTGTTTTGACAATGCCTCCATAAAGATTCACAAGTATGCCCCTGACTTTTTTCATCTTGCTAATCAAGGTAAGTGCTTCATACACTGTGTCAGTTGTTGCACCGCCGCCAACATCAAGAAAACATGCTGGCTTTCCACCATTGTCAGACAACATGTCTAATGTAGACATGACAAGACCCGCTCCATTGCCCACTACGGCAATGTTGCCATCAAGCTCAACTAGTGAAAAGCCACTTTTTTCAGCACGCTCCTCAAGTTCTGAGACTTCTTGGAATTTGCGTAACTCGTCATGCCTAAACATGGAATTATCATCAATTATCATTTTGCCGTCAAGTGCAACAAGTGAATCATCCTTTAACACTGCAAGAGGGTTGATTTCAGCCAACTCTGCTTCTTTTTCTACTGTAACTTTGGATAATTTTTGAAGTATGTCGACAAACTGTTCAAGTGCCTTGTACTTTAGCCCTATCTCTTTGCCGATTTCTTCTGCAGTTTTTGTGTCAATATTTCCCAATCCTACTTCGTGTATTATCTGGTTCTTAACAGACTCTATCTCTACACCACCTTCTGATGAAGATATCACGGTATAGCATCTCTTACTTCTGTTCAAAAACAACGAAAGGTAAAGTTCTTTTTTGATATCGGCCATTTTTTCAAGCAAGATTGCCCTTGTCTTCTCGCCCTTGACTACTTTTTGCATTATTTCTGGATACTTTAATTCAAACTCATCTATGTTGTGGCATTTTTGAATAGCTCCTGCCTTTCCTCTGCCGCCTACTGCCATCTGGGCCTTGATAACAAATGGAAAACCAAGTTTTTCAGCGTCTTTTCTACCTTGCTCTATATTGGCAGATGTCAATCCTTGAGGAATTGGAATTCCGTAATCTGCAAATAATGATTTGACCTGATATTCAAGCAAACGCATGGAAAGATTTCATTTTTATGGTCTTTATAATCTGTATGGGTTCTACTTCAAATTTGTCTGCTGACAGTCACACATGACTTGATACGTAAAAAATCCAATCAATATCATAATCCGCACAAATTCAATAACCTCAAATTCTACTTTTACCGCACTTTGTTTTTGATACTTTTCTTCTAGTTTCCTAACTCTGTCTTGTATTGTAAAATATTTGATTGACTCTCTTTTTGGCTTGTCCGTGATTGTTGCCTGTGACTTGGTAGATGTAACATAATATATCCACAATATATCATAGGATTAGGGTTTTATGATATGCTAGGTTAAAAATATCGCTGTTTGACTTAATGATCTTCTGTATACTAAGAAAACATGATATCGGTAAAGACTAGGTTGTAAGAGCATCAATACGTAGACATGCGGTAGAAAAGTGAGCAATTAATATTATCAATTACCAAATATCTGAAGGTTCCAGTGACAACATTTCACTTTATTGTTACAAATATTGTAATGACAAGTATCAAATCGGATGATGATCCTTTACGTTAACTAAATTGCTCTTCAAGCAAGTCTACACAGGAAAGCAAGAGATCTCTGCTTTTTTTCACAAGCCAACTTGGAAACTCTTCTATTGTGAAGACTAGCTGTTGCTGAAAACTTGGTGGTATGTTTCCTCCAGATGTTACTACTTGCACTATTATGTGGTCTTCAGTCAGAGTACAAACTGTTTCCTGGTATGATTCTCCTTCCTCCTCCATGCTATTTCTATATAATACAATGGGTATCTTTGTTCTTGCCACGTGGGAAGATCCCTTTTTTAACAATACTTGAAAGTGGGATAAAAGCCAACCATCAAGAGTTATTTGTTTTGGCATGAGAACTGATCTCTGTTTACTTATTTAATTGAATACATAAAACACTACTCAACAGAGATTTGGATTTTTTGACCATCAAGATCTTCATCCTTGTAATTTTTGGCCTTGTCTGAAAATTCCACTTTTTTTACCCTCACAAGGAAGGCAAGGTCTGATTGCTTTTCGCTGACCATTGTGAATGAATCGTCATCAAGACCTAGAATGTATGCCGCGTCGAGAACATCGGTAGGATTGTATCCACGTTCTTTTCTGAGTACCTGCAAACGTCTTGCTATGTCCCGAACTAGACCTCGTGACATCATTTCGCGATTTCTTGATGTGCTGATGAACATTATGAGTGAATCGCGTCTTGCCATTGCATAGCCTTTCTGTTCTGTAAAATCTATCACAAAATCACCTTTGTCTAACTCAATTTTGACATTACCAAGATCGAAAATAAACACTCCATTTTTCAATAATCCATCCACAATTATGTTAGGATCAGTCTCTGAAAACTTTGTCACAAGACTTCCGATGTTTTGTTTTACTTTTGGTCCTATCTTCTTTCGTTCAAGTTCAACTTTGGGGATAATGGGCAATCCAGCTTTTATTAGGTCTGATACACGCTCAAGCCCATCGGATTTTGGCAATTCTGCTATTCTGTATCTTTCTACATTTAGCTGTGATACAAGTAAGCCTGACAAAGATTCAAGTTTTTGTTTCTGTGATGGTTCGACACAAATGATCGCTTCATCTAATGGCCATCTTCGTTTTAATTTTCCTTTCATTCTGGCAGCAGCTGAAACAGATACTGCTTCTTTCATCAAGTCAAATGATTCCTCTATTTTTTCGCTGATAAGTGATTGTTGAGGAGCAGGAAAATCTTCCAAAAGTATATTCTTTTTTTCAGAAAACATACTGGCATGTAGATACTGCGTTGTAAACGGGCAAATCGGATGAATCAGAATATCAATTGTTCTTAAAACGTCATATAGTGTTGCATAGATGGCAAGTCTTCTTTCCCTTGATGATTCGTCCTCTACCCATAATTCCTCTCTAGTGATTGGAATATACACCTGACTTACAGAATTTATGATGAAATCATCTATTGCCCTTGCTGATTCGTGGAACCTGCATCTCTCTTGAGATTCTATTACTGAAGAAATCAATTTTTGAAGCTTTGATAATATCCAAATCTCTGACTCTTTTAGGAGACCCTTGTCTTTTGCATGTTGTACAGTAAAAGTCATATCATATCTGTCATAATCGCTATTTTGTTTCAGGTAAATGTGCAAGTGATATAGCGTACTGAGAATCTGATATGGCCTTGAAACAAGCTCGTCTGTGCTAAAGTTGAGCGGTTCAATTGGACTTGACTTCCACATAAAATACAGGCGAATTAAATCTACCGAGTATTTGTTCAGCAACTCTATTGCATCTAGCACGTTACCTTGACTCTTACTCATCTTGTTGCCATTTTTATCAAGCACATGTCCTTGAAAGAGGAATGATTTGAATGGGGCAACTTGGGAATCGTTGAATATTACATTTTCAATTAAAAGAGTATATGCCCACCCTCTTGTTTGGTCTATTCCTTCAGTAAGAAATACTGCGGGAATGTACTCCTGATAGTCTTTATTGGTAAGTGATGCATACGGTGCCGCACCACTATTGTGCCAGGTATCCAAAACAAACTGCTCTCTCTCCATTTTTGAATTACACTTGTCACAGTTTATCACTATCCTGTCTATCCACGGTCTATGCATCTCAAAATTTGGCCCATCAGGTAACTCCGCAGCAATCATTGTTATGTCGTCTCTTGAGAAGAACCATTTTTGATTACCACAATTTTTGCATTTCCAGAGAGGTAATGGGCAGCCCCAGATACGTTCCCTTGAGATACACCATGGATGCTTGTCTTTGATTATATCGACAAATCTATTTCTTGGTGGCTCAAAAAAATATTCTACGTTCTCGGCTGCCTTTACTGCCTTGTCTCCAAGTCTGTCAAGAAAATAAAAGAAACCCCTTCTTGCTAGCCAAAGCAGCTTATGTTGTGATCTCCAGCACAACGGATATTGATGTTTTATTTTTCCAATTCGTACAAGAGCGCTTTTTTCTTTGACTGCGCTGACTATTTTATCATCTGCATCTCTTACAAAAAGACCTGCAAAAATTCCAGCGTCTTTTGTAAATTTTGCCTCATCATCTATTGGATTAAAAATCGGTATTTTTCTTTTTGTTGCAATCTCAAAGTCTTCCTCACCATTTGCAGGTGACAAATGAACAAGCCCGCTTCCTGTTTTGACATCTACAAAATCTTCTGATACCACTATATGAAAATTGGGGAGAGTGGAACGTTCTTTGAGTCCTGAAATTTCGTCTAAAAGAGGATGAATGTATTTTTTTCCTTCAAGGGTGAATCCCTTCACTTCTTTGATTATTTTATATTCTTCAACTCGTGCCTCCTTCATGAATTCTTCTAGACGGTTTTTGCCTACAATCCATACCTCGTCACAGACCTTGGCATGAACATAATATTCATCTGGATTTACTCCAACCATTGTATCAGTAACCAGAGTAAAAGGCATGGTAGTCCAGACAATAAGATATAGATCTTCATCTTGTAACTTTACCTTGTAATAGAGAGACGGATCCTGAACCGTGTCATATCCTTGATTTACCTCCGAATGGCTCAAGGATGTTTGACAGCTTGGGCAATATGCCACTACCTTGTATGCCTCAGAAAGAATTCCCCTTTCATGAGCTTTTTTTAGATACTTCCACTCTCGTTCGATGTATTCGTCTTTGTATGTCCAATATGCGTTTTTTTGGTTAAATGACATCCCTAATAATTTGTCAGACTCTACCCATTTCTCATTGAATCGATGTACGATTTTCTTGCATTCTAAAACAATTTTTTCTATACCTGCCGATTCTATTACCTGCGATTTACTTCCTGATATGCCAAGTTCTTTTTCTGCCTGCAGCTCAACTGGTAGACCCTGTGTATCCCAACCCGCATTGAAAATAATCTTATATCCACGAAGAGTCATGTATCTGTACCACAAATCCTTCATTATTCTGCCACGAAGGTGACCTGCATGGGGAGTCCCATTCATGGTGGGAGGACCTTCTATGAAAGCGATTTTTTTTGTTTTATTTGTAGACTCAAAAATTGATTTCTCTAAATCAATACCTGATAATTGCTGTTTTACTTCGTCTTCTATTTTCTTTGGATTGAAATCACTTGAGATCTGCATGATAAATGATTGTGATTCTACTGATTTTATAAAGGTACAATCGAACTTCTGGAGTTATACTACAGAAGGGCAAGTTTGATTATAAACTGCTTTTACTGACCATTTGTATCTCATGCCCATATTTTGACCGTGCCTTTTTTGCATTTTTCGTAAAGTCTCATCTTGTATAGTTTTTTTTCTAGTTCCTTTTTGAGATCCTTTGGTACTGCTATGTGAAGAGGTATGTCTTTGCCATTCATCACCCTACCTGTAAATGCCCTTAACTGCGCATCTATGTCGCAATCTCCTTTGATACTTGTTTTAACTTCACCTAGATGTCGTAGTACTCCTTTCATACCTTCTAAATCCGGGGTGTATCCATCTCTTTCCTTTGGTTTTGGGAGATTCACGTATTTTTCATCAAAATGTTCTGGCATTCCTGCTATGTCAATATGTGTTATTGTGATTCCTTGCGATTCTAAAGTGGTTGCCAGTGAATTTAGCATTTTTTGGTGTTCTACCGATGTCATACTTGTGATATATGTTAATGATTAAATTTAGGTATTATTAGATTTTGACTGTACTGTAAGAGGTTATTCTAAATTAGATCTACTAATTTTATCATTACTAACAATCAAAACCAGGAAGGGAAAAGTCCAACGCCTTTTCCCAATTTTTTTATGTGACTCTAAAAATGAGTGCTATGTAGCCTATCAGGACACCTGCAGAGATCAAACCTGCCGATTCGTAAAATGCGACAGGGTTGGTTCCACCGCCGTATCCTCCAGATTCTGGGTTGATGACAAAGATAGTCACAAGTACACATACCAACATTATTGCAACTGCTACTGGCATGTATTCATCATGGCGTTTTCTTTGTTGGATCTTACCCGATGCATCATATGTTGACATTATCTTATATGCGTTGTACATAAATATAGGCATATATCAAATTTTTAATATAAATATACAGAAAAATGCTTAATTATTGAACAAATGTTCATTCTTGTATGGCAGTCGATAATCTGGACAAATGCATATTAGTAGAATTATTGAAGAATTCAAAACGATCCTACCGCCAACTTGCAGGCAAGCTGGGAATTGCACCAGGGACTGTTCTTAAGAGAATAAAAGACATGGAATCAAAGGGAATAATCAAGGGTTACTCTATAATAATAGATCAAGAAAAACTAAGCTCTCAAATTATTGCTCTGATTGAGATAATTTCATCAGGAGGAAAGTTGGAAGAAATGGGGAAAAAACTCTCAAAACTTCAAAACATATATGGAGTTTATGAAACTACTGGTTCTCCTGATGCAATTATAATTGGAAAATTTAGAGATACTGATGAGCTTGGCAAGTTCGCACGATATCTTTTAGGACTACCATCTGTTAGCAGAACAAACACTCATGTGGTCTTGAATACTGTCAAAGAAGACTTTAGAATCCTGATATAGCCGAACTAGATTGTTCCCAAAATTGAAAACTTGGGTTATGTCAATGCTATTTTGGAATCAACCTTGATGTGTATCTTCTCACCCGTATGTTGATGATCATTGTAAATCATCTTGGTTTTGATCCCTTTTTTATTTAGATATCCTTCGAGCAAAAGTGCCCATGGAATTGAATGACCGCTGTTCATTTTTGATTCTATTATGAAGTGATTGCCATGTGATTCGTATCTGAGCTGTCCTGAGCATGTAATGTCGAGAGTTGAATCTACCAGGGATATTATCTCATCAAGTGTTTTTGATTGCAGATCTAACCCGTTTTTCTCCAAGAATACCATGATGTCTATCCCTCTGCCTCTTGAGTTTAGTATTGAATTTAGGACAAATCCAAGACCATTTTCATTTATTAATTGTACTATCTTGAGAATCTCTTGTGCGTCTGGCTTTGACATGCCTGAGAAATTATTCGCCTTGATCCCGTTCTTCCAGGCATGTTCAAAAGTCTTGACCTGGTTTGTACCCAACAGTACATCTGTGGACAGAAATATGGCCCCTTTACCGTTACTGCTATTGATCATGAGAATCTCGGAATCATCAAAAATAATCGTGTTTTGAGAAACCTCTGCAGTTTTGAGCCTTATTCCTACTGGCAAGTTGTGAAAGGCCTCTGTTCCTACTAGGTTTGATGGAATTACAATCTTGATATCGATGTTTTTTCTCAGAGCTATCAATAGTTCTTCCTTGCATTGGGAGATGAGGCTGAGTCCCCATGAATCAATTATTGCATGAATTGATGTCTTTGAACTATCTATCATTGACTGGAATTGTTTGAATACGTAGTTCTGAGCAAGATGGAAATATCTTTTCTCTTCTGACCCTCTTGCCTTTTTACTGTCCTCGCTGAGTCGCTTTAGTTTGGTAGTTAGACTGTTCATTGCATTTACGCGGTTTATCTGCTCTTGTATGATTTCATCAAATGCGTCTTCTGGAGCGATCGCAGTACACATTATTGGTTTACCTTTTGATATTATTGCAATCTTCTTTTTTTCAAGTTTTAGTAACGTTGGATACACCTTAGTTCTGGGCAAGTCGGAATAATATGCAAGCTCGCTTGCAGAAATCGTACCCTTTGTAATTAAGGTGACATAGGCCTGTGCTTCGTATTGGCTCAGACCAAACTCTTCCAAACTTACTGCTAAATCTTGCCCCTTTACCATGGTAGAAATCATCTACTTGTAAGGTAAGCTTAATAGCTAAATTCATTGGACAAAGGCTAAAAAAAATACTAAGCTGTATCTTGAGACTGTGTCACTGTGGTGACACGGATAGCTGTAACATGGATTTGATATATCCAAATTCAATCTCGTAGTTGAAGATGACAAGATCAAAATGGATAATAGAAGACGAGACCAAAAATCAGATTATTCGTGCTAGTACAATAAAACCTAGGCTTGACTATGCAACCACCACTGTGGATGGAATATTGGAAATACTGGTACAAAAAAGGCTGGATTCTAATGCATCTAACTTGATGCTCTATAGACGATTTGATGGCACTACTGAATCCCTCAAAGCACTTGAAGACGGTATACATCATGAGCTGGAAATATCATATGCAATAGAGTCATTAAGACAGGTAAGAAGAAGCCTTGATTCCATTGCAGGCATGGGAAATGTCCCCACTGGTCTTGCTCCTATGATATCAATCGTTAGAATAGTCAGATCAAGGATGCTTTCTTTACTGCCGGTAATTGACTTTGAGCTCGGTGAACTATCGCTTCTCTTGTCAGGAGTCATTATGGATGCCGCACATCTTGCAAGCTCAAATCTTGATTTTGAAAGAGCAAATGAAGAGTCTAGAAGGCTATTGGATGAAGCTAAATTGATTGCTGACTCTAAAATATGCAAGCAGTTCCCTAATTTAGATTTCCTGTAAATCTTCTCATGCTGAATTTCTCAAAGGATGACACCGGACAGGATTTATCCAATCCACTTCTTAGGATCAAGACGTTATCATCCAAGATAGAACAAAAAATTACACAAAAAGACAATGGTGCAGAAGACCTCTTTATCGAGACACTCTCAGTTGAGGAATTGAAGGATTTGCGTCAAGTAATTCTTGCGTCTGAATATATACTTACAAAATATAAAGACAAAAAAGATCTCAAGGTTTTCTTGGAAGAGTTCATTAACATAATAATGAACACCGCAAACTCAGTTAACGTCCTAAAAGGCGAGCTGGAAGACTTGATAATCTCGGCAGAGGTTGTCTTGCAACAGATTCATACATTACATGATGACGTAATCGTGAACCTGACCTTTGGGCGTGAACCTAAGATGGGATTAGGTGACTTTGGGATATCTCGTGCACCTGTAATGCCTGTACTAACAGAGCCTGTAAATGTCACGCCTGTTATACCGCAAACAAGTCCAATTAATTTAACAAATCCTACTAGACGAGCTCACACCAGTGATTACCTAACAAGAACCGAAGTGGAGATCTAGTTGGTAATACTATGAGTCTAGCACCGCAAGAATTAGAAAATAGCGCAAGCAGGTTTGCTGCAGAGGCTATAAAACTTGATTCGCAAGGTGCACGTGGTATGGCAATCTCTAATTATCAGAGGGCCATTGAGTCACTCACAAAGCTAATTCATCTATATCCTGAAAACAAACTAAATAGAGTCTATCAGGAACGTGTTGCAGCATATCAGAATCGTATCAAAGCACTACAAATGAACAATGTTGACATTGAACCTGCTGTTGATCCAAAGGCAAGTCCAGAAGAGCAGAAACAGTCTCTGACAAAAAATGAACTTGATTCGTTAATAATGAAGGAAAAACCAAACGTCAGCTGGGCAGAAGTTATAGGACTAGATGATGCAAAAAACGCATTACGTGAATCCATTGTTTATCCTGCTAAACGCCCGGACCTATTTCCGCTTGGATGGCCAAGGGGAATCTTGCTTTATGGTCCTCCTGGGTGTGGCAAGACAGTACTAGCCGCCGCAACCGCAAGTGAGATTGATGGATATTTCATTAATGTGGATGCCGCATCCATGATGAGCAAATGGTTAGGGGAGGCAGAAAAGAACGTTTCAAAGTTGTTTACTATGGCAAGAGGAATGGCCGAAAAAGAAGGATTGCCAGTAATATTGTTTATTGATGAAGTGGATTCACTTCTTGGAAACCGTAATAGTGAGATAGGAGGAGAGATTAGAGTCAAAAACCAGTTCTTAACAGAGATGGACGGTATCAACGGAAAAGGAAAAGATCTCAAGCTCTATGTCATAGGCGCAACAAACAAACCTTGGAGTCTTGACTGGCCATTTCTCAGGAGATTTACAAAAAGAGTCTATGTATCTCTACCAACACTAGACGCACGAGTTAATCTTTTTGAGCTTTATACTGCACCTCTTCAAAAGGATGAAAAAGTAAAACCATCCGAGCTTGCAAAACTGGCAGACGGATATAGCGCAAGTGACATAAAAGATATTTGTCAATCTGCGCAGTTGATGGTTGTAAATGACTTGTTTCATTCGCCAGAATTTAAAGACCCTGTAGTAGGGGAAGATAAATTACAACCTCGTCCTATTACCATGCCTGACTTTAAGGAAATTATTACAAGAAGAAAACCAAGTGTCAGCATGGAAATGATTCGTGCCTACTACAAGTGGAGCGATCAATTCAAAGCCCTGTAGATTATAAAACTCATCTCCGCAATTTGTCTTTGAAACCAAGAAACAAACATCGAATATAGATCGGCGTAAAACTTTGGCATAAAACTTAAATTCGCATTATTCTGAAGTTGCTGAGGGTCTCAGAAATTCCAACAAAGAAAGCCAAACATGTAAACAAGTTTGGTAAGCTTGTTTTGGAAGATGGCACTGTTTTTGACGGAATGGGTTTTGGTTATTCTACGACTGTTTCTGGTGAGGTAGTTTTCAATACTGGCATGTCAGGCTATACTGAAGCGCTAACTGATCCGTCATACAACGGGCAAATTCTGACACTCACTTATCCATTGGTGGGAAATTATGGCATTCCAAATATTTTAGAAAAAGATGAGGATGATATCAAAAAATATCTCGAGTCTGATAGAATACAAGTGCGAGCACTGGTGGTGCATGAGTTGTCACTTACTGCAAGCCACTGGAATCTTGCAATGACACTAGATGAATGGCTATACAACGAGAAGATACCTGGAATTACTGGAATTGATACAAGAGCACTTACAACAAAACTTAGGACGCAAGGAGTGATGATGGGAATACTTGCCGTATCTGAAAAAGAGATTGATGAACAAGCACTTAAAGCGCAACTTGCATCTGCCAAAAAATACAATGATGAAGAATTTATGGCTATAGTATCCACCAAAGAGCCCAAAACATATGGTACGGGACAAGAATCAATTATAGTGGTAGATACAGGTGTAAAAAATGCAATACTACGCAATGTTAGGAAGATGGGATACAAAGTAATTTGCGTTCCATGGAACTATTCGATAGAAAAAATTCTTTCATACGAGCCAAAGGGAGTTGTGATAGCAAGCGGTCCTGGTGATCCGATAAAATGCGTCGAGACAATGAGCACTGCAAAATCTTTGATTGAAAGAAATATTCCAACGCTTGGCATATGTCTTGGAGCTCAGATTCTCGGACTAGCTGGAGGTGCAAGCACATACAAGCTAAAGTATGGCCACCGTGGACAGAACAAATCATGCATTGACTTGGATACTGAGCAAGTTTACGTGACAAGCCAAAACCATGGATATTGTCTAGATCCTGATTCGATAAAAAACACGGATTTCAGACTGTGGTTTACAAACACTGATGATAAAACGGTTGAAGGAATACGACACAAAGAAAAAAAGATACTTGCAGTACAATTTCACCCGGAAGCGTCGCCCGGTCCTTTTGATTGTATGTTTATTTTTGAAGAACTCAAGAGACTCATAGGGGAGGACAATGCCAAAAATTGAATCGCTAAAAAAAATACTTGTTCTTGGAAGTGGGGCAATTAAAATCGGAGAAGCAGGCGAAAGTCACAAAATGACCGCCAATTCGACTACTCCGGTAGCCAATGTCTCAAGGCCATAAAGGAAGAAGGAATACAAAGCGTTCTTGTAAATCCGAACATTGCGACAATTCAAACTGACACCAGGTTTGCAGATAAGGTGTATTCAATTCCGGTAAACCCACAGTACGTAGTGTCCATAATAGAATCTGAAAGGCCAGATGGTCTGATGCTTGGGTTCGGTGGGCAGACTGCTCTGAACTGTGGGGTAAAACTTGAGGAGATGGAAGTGCTAGAAAAATATGGTGTACAAGTGTTAGGTACACAGGTGGCAGGAATCCGGGCAACTGAAGACAGGCAACTCTTCAAAGATTCTATGGTAGAGTGTGGTATTCCAGTACTTAAGAGTAAAACAGTTTACAACTTTGAGCAGGCAAAAGAGGTTGCAAATGATCTTGGCTATCCTGTAATCATACGTGTGGCATACACCTTGGGCGGAAAAGGTGGAGGGGTGGCACACAATGAAATCGAGCTGCATGAAATAGTGACAAGGGGACTTAATGCAAGTCTTGTAGGTCAAGTCCTAATTGAGGAATACGTTGGACACTGGAAGCAGATAGAATATGAGGTCATGGCAGATTATCATGGAAATAACGTCATAATTTGTAACATGGAAAATGTTCTTTCAATGAGGGTGCATACTGGTGACAATATAGTTGTGGCGCCATCCCAGACACTTGACAATTATGAATATCAGATGTTAAGATCTGCAGCACTGCGGGCAGCAAAACATGTTGGAATTGTTGGTGAATGCAACATCCAGTTTGCGCTTGATATTGACTCTGACAAGTATGTTGCAATAGAGATGAATCCTAGACTTTCACGCTCATCTGCACTTGCAAGCAAGGCTACGGGATACCCGATAGCATACATGGCAGCCAAGATTGGAATGGGTTACACACTACCTGAACTTGTAAACCGCATCACAAAAACCACCACTGCGTGTTTTGAGCCATCCCTTGACTATATTGTATGCAAGCATCCGCGATGGGACTTTAGCAAATTTGATCTTGCAAACAGAAGTCTTGGGCCTACAATGAAATCAGTAGGAGAGGTAATGGCAGTAGGAACATGTTTTGAAGAATCATTTCAAAAGGCGATTAGAATGCTGGATATTGGAAATGACGGTCTTGTTGCAAACCGGACTTCTGACAAGATTTACGATATAGAAGATCTAGAAGATAAACTGCAAAAACCAGATGACCGTATATTATATCACGTTGCAGCAGCATTGCGACAGGGAATCTCAGTTGAGAGAATATACAAGCTTTCTGCAATAGATCCATGGTTCATTGGAAAAATTCAAAATATTGTAGTGGCTGAAAAAAGTCTCAAAGAATCAAAGCTTGATTCTTGTGTTTTGAGTGCAGCAAAAAAAATTGGGTTCTCAGACAAACAAATTGGAAGGCTGACAGGAAAAGACGACATGGAGATAAGGAAGATGCGAAAAGAATATGGAATTATACCTGTAGTAAAACAAATAGACACACTTGCCGCAGAGTGGCCTGCGAAGACAAACTATCTGTATCTTACCTACGGCGGGAAAACAAGTGACTTTGAGGTGGTATCTGACAATGAAAAGATAGTAGTGCTCGGCGCAGGACCATACCGCATTGGGAGCAGCGTGGAGTTTGACTGGGGGACAGTAAACATGGTCTGGGGACTCAAGGAAAATGGCGTAAAGGAGGTTTCTGTAATAAATTGTAATCCAGAAACCGTATCAACCGACTATGATATCTGTGACAGGTTGTACTTTGAGGAGTTGACGCTTGAACGAGTTCTTGATATTGCAGAATTTGAAAAGTTGACAGGAATTGTTACTGCAGTAGGAGGTCAGACTGCAAACAACCTAACACCCAATCTTGCAAAAAATGGAATCAAGATAATTGGAACGTCATACGAGGACATTGACAGGGCAGAGAACAGGTCTCACTTTAGCAAGGTACTTGACGATCTTCACATAAGGCAGCCTCCGTGGCAGGCATTTTCAAGCCTGACTGATGCCAAAAAGTTTGCACTAAAGGTGGGCTATCCGGTTCTTGTAAGACCATCTTATGTGCTAAGCGGCGCCGCAATGAAAGTTGTCTGGTCAGAAGAGCAGCTCAAAAAATACCTCGAAGACGCAGCAAACGTCTCACCAGATTATCCTGTCGTAATTACAAAGTTTATGCTAAACTCACTTGAGGCCGAAGTAGACGGAGTATCAGATGGAAAAAATGTAGTCATAGGCGCAGTAATGGAGCACATTGAAGGTGCGGGTGTGCACTCTGGAGATTCTATGATGTGCATTCCTCCATGGAGCCTTTCCAACAAGATAATTGAGACAATACTTGATTACACAAAAAAAATCGCAAGTGCGTTTACAATAAAGGGTCCGTTTAACCTGCAATTTCTGATAAACTCTGATCAGGTCTTTGTAATTGAGCTTAATATCCGAGCCTCGCGCTCTATGCCGTTTGTGTCAAAATTCGTCAAGATGAATCTTATCAGCCTCGCAGCCCAGGCAGTGCTTGGAAAGTCTCTTCCAGTAATTCCACATGACAGATGGCGTAAGATACACAACTATGGGATTAAGGTACCGCAGTTTTCATTTATGCAACTTGAAGGAGCTGATGTGATACTTGGAGTGGAGATGCAGTCAACAGGAGAAGCCGCGTGTTTTGGCGAAAGCTTCTATGATGCACTGGCAAAGGGGCTGATCTCAGTAGGATACTCCCTGCCAAAGGAAGGATCTGTGTTGATAACAGCCGGAGGCTCTGAGAACAAGGAGAAACTCTTGCAGACTGCACTCTTACTCAAAAGTCTTGGCTACAAGATTTTAGCAACAGAACACACTGCAGAATTTTTGTCAGACAAGAGGATAGGAGATGTACAAATAGTATACAAGATTAGCGAGCCTGAACGCAAGCCAAACATTGCAGACATGCTGTATCAGCACAAGATTGACTTTATCATAAACGTGCCAAGTACATCCACACTTGAAAAATACGTTGGTATGTTGTACGACGAGTACCAGATAAGAAGAAAGGCAGTTGAACTTGGCATACCTGTACTAATAACAACAGAGCTTGCAGACTCTTTTGCAAAGACACTAGAGTGGTTGAGGCACAATGAGACCACGAAAAAACCACTCGAGTCGTACGAGACAATCCAGTAGGTTTTTGCTAGATTCTGAATCTATATTTCATATTTGCGCTTTTTATTTCAACTCTAAATCTTGTATGTCAATCGATAAAAATAATTGATACCAGTTATTATAATTTCAAATCAAAACGAAACAAAATGGAGGTACTGATGTTCTTGGCAATTTTGGTATCATGTGCCTTGCTTGTTCATACTGCATCTGCAACCGTATCTATTGGAGGAATGAAGATTACAGAAAAACAAGGAGAAAAACTTTTTGAATCTTATAATCTTCCCGTATTTTTTGGAATTTTTACGTATCAGTCAAGTAACCTAATAGTAAATTCATCGCCAAACCTCAGTACTTCAAATGTGACTCCAATGACTTTAATATCAACTGAAGACTGGCTTGCCAAATTTAGTCCATTTACACCACAAAATGCATACGCAACATTTGTGTCTCAGTTAAATCAAACCGTTCAGGCTATCTTCTGGGGCCAGTTCAACTTTACAGAACAGAAAACAAATGAGGGTCTTGCTGCCATGAACCAAGTTCAGAAAAATGGGGGGAACGCTGACCAGGCAAGAAACGCATTCATTCAAAATGCCAGTACATCTAGAAGTGAGATTACGGCTGTCAACAACAACCTCAATGTACAGTATGGTCATGCAAACAGTACAGTGCAAGGCAAGTTTGACAAATATGGAAACCTGAGATGATCCAAAAATCAAGTTTGATTACATGTGGTATGAAAAATTAGTATAGGCTAAATTTTGCAGTTAGAGTCTTGTTCTAAAGAACGCATGACATTATTGATTCATTGCCGATTATGGAACCATCAAGCGTTACTATCTTTGCATATTTTGGAGTCTTGATGGCATTTATTATCGGCGAAATTGATCTCTTGTAAGATCTCTTGAACGTCGAGTAAAAATGCTTGTTAAAGGATGGTACAATTATGATCTCTATATCGCCTGTTGTTGAAGGAAATATTTGGCTCTTTTCTGCCTTGATTGAGATCCACACCCGCTGGCCATCCAAGACCGAACCTTCATGAAAATATACTGGGTGTATATGACCCATCACAATCTTGTTTATGCGGGATAAATTTTCAGACGGCATAACATGTCCATGTGTTAATAACGTATCCCCGATTACAAGTCCTAACGAACTAGACATTGTTACCCAATCTGGTACAAGTTTCTGTATGTTTCCGTCATGGTTGCCTGGAATCACAATTGTTTCAATCTTTTTTCCAATCTCAAAGAAGCGCGGCACTGCATTCCATTCTGTCTTGGATATGGATTCCACGCTTGATTTTACATCGCCAAGTAATACTAGAGAATCTGGTTTTTCCGATTCTATGATTTTTTCTAGGTTTTGCACAGTTTCAGAAATGATTTCCTTTGGGTCTATGTGAATATCATTTGCAACAAGCCTATTCTCAAATCCTATGTGTAGGTCGGTCACAACAAGGTATCTTTTTCTGTCTTCCAAGATCAGGGCAGGTTGTGACTGGACTAATCTTGTAATGACCATTAAAGATAATACGATTCGTTTTAAATTAAATTCTTGTGAAAGGACGCGGAGATGCTGATTCCATAGTGTCTGACAGGGGAGTAAAACTGCACCAATTTGAGCCAAGCGGGCGAAAGATCTGGACTGTAGTTGGAAAGGAAAATGAACACTGGCTTGATCCTGACTTGGGGTTTTGCTCGTGTGCTGATTACTACTATAATGCAATGGAAAAGGAAGGGGAATGTTATCATCTAAGAGCTGTTAAAACTGCAAAAGAACAAGATAAGGTTGAAGTTATACTGTTCGCTGATTCAGAATTTGAAGGATTTGTTGCTGCTCTTGTAGAAGACTTGATTTAATAAAGAATTTGAACTGTTTCAGACTAGGCGGATCTTGAAATTCTGACAAAACACTTTTTAATGTATTGAGGATATAGTTTTCAGCAAAACATCTGGCGTGACAGGCTTTTTCAGACAAGATTTTACTCCACGTTTCAGAAGTGAGTTAATAATATCAGTTGAGATGGGAGTTGCTGTAAGTATTATGATATTTTGTTCTTTGAGTTTACCGCTTTTTTCAAGGTCATTAATGATTCATAGACAAGACATTCTCAGTTTATGCTTTTGTTGCAAGCAATACGCTACAATTACATGACGCCCAAATCAGATTTGCAAGTGCGGGACAGAACCTTACAAGCTTTGTCTCACGCAACATGACAATACAGCAACTCAACAGTAGCAACTCGTATCTTGTAAACGGCACGATACCATCTGAGGATCTATCTGGACCGTATGTTACATACTGGATATGGGCAAGAAATAGCCAAGGCCTTGTGGTAAACTCTCCGCAGTATCTTGTAGGTATGACTCCAAACTATCCTGTCAACGCAACAATATCCATTGACGTAAAACCTGTTGCAGCCCAAGGCAAGATAATGATGCCAACGCTATATGTAGTGAACAATTCGACAGGCCCAATATTTGGTACAATATCCCTTGTGGCAAACGGAACTGTAGTATCGGAGTCCAGGCGAGGTCTTCGGTACAGGCACCTCTGCAACAAGCCTGATCTGGACAGTTCCAACATTATGCCAAAATGCAACATATCACTTGAGCGCAAGAGGCGAGTTTTACGGAACAACAATTGAAACCGCAAACGCAAGTGTTGCAACGTTTCCATCTTACAAAACTGTAATGCTCTCAGATCTAGGCACATTAGAACCGATATCTGACAGTGCGGGAAATCGCTAGGGGAACCTGTGGGCCTCTACTCCTCGTTTGAGGGTCAACCTGGGTATTCCTACAAGATAATCTCACCTGATGGAATATGTGTGATAGGACAAGAGAACTCATGCATGATACAAGGTATGGCACTTGAAAACAAGAGCACTACGATAACGCTCGGTGGACAGAATTATGCTGTGGAATATACCAGTCCTGCAGGTAAGCCTCAAAGATTTGCAATCGAGTCTGCACAACCAATGCTTGGAGCATGGAAGGTTCAGATTGAAAGCGCGGGATCTGTGCAAGAGGATATGATGTCTAGAGTTCTCTTGAAGATAGTCTACATACCTGAAAACATGCCATCCAATTTGGTATCTTCAAGATAGTCTAGATTGGAATTGTAAACAAGTCTTCTTTTGCAACGCCCTTCCACAGACCAATCATGCCTTCTGGCTTTACTGGTTCTACCTTTGTTATCTTTTGAATCTTGACGTGGTCAGGGTTTGGGGGCATCCAAAGCATTGCCATGTAATCGCCCACAGTGCCTACTGCATCAGGTTTTGCAGATACAATCTTGCCTTTTGTAAATCCTTTTGATACCAACGCATCGACTGCCTTTTGTTCAAGATCTTGTCTGCCGTGGGTAAAAAGGTAGACTGATTTTTCCGAGTCTATTGTGCTCATGGTATCATGATCTTGTTAATCGTTAATCAATATTTCGAAGTTGCGGAATTTTTGTCAAAACCATCTTGTTAGCTTTTATACGAGCCAGATAAAGAAAAATCGTTGATCAACATTTTAGTTGTTGGTTCTGGCGGACGCGAACATGCACTTGGGTGGAAACTAGCACAGAGCCCAAAAGTTGGAATGGTATATCACGCGCCAGGAAACGGTGGAACTTCAAATAATGTGAATATTGAGGTGCACGAGATTGAAAAACTTGCACAATTTGCATCCGAAAAGAACTGTCTTACAGTTGTAGGGCCTGAAGTGCCTTTATCTGCTGGCATTGTGGATTCGTTTACAAAAAAAGGTCTTGCAATATTTGGCCCAACGCAAGATGCTGCCAAATTAGAGTCAAGCAAGGTCTGGGCAAAACATTTCATGAAAAGAAATGGAATTCCAACTGCGCGCTTTGAGATATTTGATGATGCAACAAAGGCAAAAGCGTATGTAAAGTCGGTTGACTACTCTCTTGTAGTAAAGGCAGATGGACTCGCAGCTGGAAAAGGCGTGATTGTTTGCAATGATAAATCCGAGGCAATCTCTGCGATTGACAAAATTTTAGTCGAAAAGAGCTTTGGCTCATCAGGTTCCAAAATTATTTTGGAAGAGAAGATTGATGGTGTTGAGGCGTCATATATCGCAATCTCTGACGGAAATACTGCATATCCGATGGCTACAAGTCAGGACCACAAGAGGATCTATGATGGTGACATGGGATCAAACACTGGAGGCATGGGTGCATATTCTCCTACTGGTGTCATTGATGATGTCTTGGCAAAAGACATTCAGCAAAATGTAATAGAACAGACTATATCCTCGATGAAAAAAGAGGGGGCGCCTTTTTGCGGATTTTTGTATGCTGGAATAATGGTAAAAGACGGCAAGCCTTTTGTTTTAGAGTTTAATGCAAGGATGGGTGACCCAGAGTGCCAGCCAATAATGATGAGAATGGAATCTGACCTGCTTGATTACATCAAGGCAAGTATTGATGGGACGCTGTCTAGTCTACCTCTAATATCGTGGAAGCTCCAGAGTGCAGTGTGTGTAGTCCTGGCATCTAAGGGGTATCCTGATCTCTATCCAAAAAATGAAGAGATTTTAGGACTAGAGGTACAAGACAAAAACTCCTATGTGTTTCATGCTGGAACAAAACGTATTGATGGTAAAGTATTGACAAATGGCGGTCGGGTACTTGGAGTAACTGCGATTGGTGATACATTGCAGGATGCAATCTCAAATGCTTATGGCAGAATAGGAAAGATTAGCTGGTCTAGCAAATACTGTAGAACTGACATTGGAAAAAAGGGGCTTGCTTGGAACCAGTGAATGCTTCGTCTCGGCATGCTCTAACTTAGAGGTCATATCATGAGTCCCCGTCTTACGGATCTTATGCTTTCTTAATTGATCTGAATCTTGTTGAAATTATTATAACGCTAATTATTGATATTGTAATAATAATCCCTACAAGAGAACCAAATTCTGGAACAACTTGGGTTCCAATTATTTCGATCTTTTCAGTGCCATCAGTGAAAGGTATTGATAGAGTCCTATCTGTACTTGTCTTGGATTCTTGGAAGTCCGTGTCGGCGCCATCTTCGAGGACAAAGAACTGATCATCAGTTGTGCCTGTCTTGGCGTCAATCAAAGTTCTTGGTAGTGTTATTGTGATGCTACCATCACCGGCTGTTTGAAGTGAAATGATAAGCGATGTATCTTGAGTGTCAATTGACATGCCACTAATTGTTGCGTTGCTTATGCTGTAGTTCACATTATAAGGTTGGCCGCTAACTGGATCCTTTACTACATAGGTGTTTGTTGATTGTGCAAATGAAGGTACGATTACCAGGGAAACTCCCAGAACAACAAAAATTGAATACAGTATCCAGCGCATAAAGGCTCTCATGCTGACTTGTATTTTTCCTTTGCTCGTGATTTGACCTTTAAAATATCACCAGCTCGTCAGTTCTTGGTTTTGTGACTCAGAGATTATACACTATTATATCTTAACTATATGTGTTAGTGATGAATGCTACTAGATATTTAAATATGAAAATTGAAGATCTTTACTTGTGAAGACCAGTTCAGTTTTGCTTTTATTTCTAACATCTACGTTAATTTTACCTCTCGGATTTTCTGGTGTACAGGCAGATCAATCAACTGATATCAACCAGACCAGTTCAGATACAAATCAGACAATGTCATTTGGATTCTCAAATCAGACCAATCCAGCCATCACAGAAAACATAGGCCTACAGGTATCTGATTTTGTACATAATGCCACGACACTGTTCCAACAAGAAAAGACTGAAAACATTCAGGCAATAAAAGAGTGTCATCAGAAGATGCAGAATGCTACATCTGAAAACAGAACCCAGATAATAGCTGAATGTCATGCAACTATGAATACCATAAGAGAAAAGTATCAAGACGCTAGAAAGCAATTCCAGGAACTATTCAAGCAATTCAGGAAGAACATAATTGTACTAAGACATCAGGCGGAGGGATTGCAGGTATCAGAACAAGATCTATCTGGCGCAATCCGGAACATAAATGAGGATGCTGCAAAACATGGGCTGAGAGGTACTACGATAGCACTAGGACATCTCATGAGAATGGGAGAGAATGGCAGGATGGGCATTGAGAGAGCATTAATGCATGTAAATGAAACAAGTAATACAAACACTGTAAACTCAGGTCAACCTGTTGCACCATCTGTTCCGTCTACGCCTGCAAACTCATCTATTCCGGGCTCGCGAGGAACTCAAGCCACACCTGTCACTCCGGTAACGCCATCTATTCCTGCATATCACCCTAACCCCGGTTCACACGGCCCTCCTGCCTTCGCAGGACAGTCTGGTTCACATGGAAAACATTAGGATCTGGTTCAAAATAAAAAAATTGAATATACAGAACTGGGAAGAAGTCTGTAACTACTCAGGTAGTCTTACTGTCCATCACGTGTAAATTTTCTCTGACAGCAACTGATAACATAGGTAAGGTTCTCATCGCTCTTGCATTTTAAAAGAGAGATGAGAAAGTTTGATAGAAAATACAATTATTGGAGAAAAAACCAAACACTTGGATGGAAGACTCCGGCATACATATGTCATGATCCAAGATATTTTGGCAAAGATATCAAAACCGCACCTAAAGAGCAACATCAACTATGCTACGCTTTAGTGACATTAATCCTGCTATTCTACAA
The DNA here is from genome assembly GCA_027315065.1 of Nitrososphaerota archaeon. GTDB lineage: Archaea > Thermoproteota > Nitrososphaeria > Nitrososphaerales > Nitrosopumilaceae > Nitrosotalea. Next base: position 31,577 of record DAHUYT010000001.1, read on the forward strand.
GTACGAAATGAATTGTTTAATTACTGAGAATAGATAATCCCGTCCTCTGTAACGATGCAATCCATCGTGACATCATGTCCGTCATGGGGTATTGCTTTTACCACCTGCTTGGAGTATGATAGCGCAATCTTTTTTGAGCGCTTGCCATGCAGGTACCTGTCATAGTACCCAAACCCATATCCTAGCCTATGGCCATCCATTGTCATCGCAATTGCAGGTACCAAGATAACATCCAGCTTCTTGACAGTCTCGCAACGGTCCTTTGGTTCCATCACAGAAAAGTTTCCCATCTCAAGATCTGAAAAACTAGATATCTTTTTGAAAATCAAGTCATTTTTTTCAACCTTTGGAAACGACAGCTCTTTTCCAGCATTTAGTATCTCTTGCATTATATCTTGTGTGCGAACCTCACTTCCTATGGAAAAATATACACCGATGCTTGTAGCATTTCTGTAATGCTCTATCTTTCTCAGGTTATCGCGAATCTTGCCACTTGCTATCTTGATAAAATCAAGTGAGAGACCGTCTCGCTGGTCCAAAAGCTGTTTGCGGAGCTGCGCCTTTTCAACGGTTTGTGACAAATCCTTTACTGATTGAAGCTGCAGTGACGGTGTTTTTTAAAAGCATCGCTCTAGTCATGGGTCCCACGCCTCCAGGAACAGGAGTCACATATGATGCCTTTTTGATTACATTCTCATAGTCAACGTCACCTACAATCTTGTCATTTATTCTACTTGTTCCAACATCGATCACAACTGCATCTTCTCTTATCATGTCAGCAGTTAGAATAAACCTAGTCCTGTCTCCAACTGCAGTGACTACAATGTCTGCGTTAAGGCACTGATCCTTGATGTTCTTTGTTTTAGAATGGCAAGTAGTAACAGTAGCATTTTTTTCTAGTAAGAGGTGATACAAAGGCTTTCCTACCAAATTGCTTCTGTTTATGATTATGACGTTTTTTCCGGACAACCCTATGTTGTAGTAATCAAACAGCTCCATTATCCCTAAGGGAGTGCATGGCTTTAAAATTGCCCTCCCTGAGGCCAAGAGTCCAACATTGTATGGCGTAAGACCATCAACATCTTTTATTGGAGAAATTCGAGATATGGTTGAAAACTCATCTAATAGTTTTGGTAGAGGTAACTGGACCAAGATTCCATGAACTGTTTTATCGTTATTTAGCAGGTTGATGAGACTGTCAAGTTCCAGCTGGGTGAATTCCTGCGGTAATCTGTGGTCCTTTGTGGCTATGCCAACATCTGCACAGTCTTTTTGCTTGCTTGTGACATATGACGAAGATGCCGGGTTGTCTCCAACCAAGATAGTTGCAAGACACGGCTCTACTCCTTCTTTTTTTAGTTCAGCAACTGATGCCCTGACTAAATCCTTGACAGAATTTGCTACTGTGGTACCATCTATTTTTTGTCCTGTCAAACACTTTTGAGTAATTTTTTACATATTTAATCTTTGGAATTTATTATCTTAAACTACACTGATTTTTCAATGAATCTGAGGGAAGCAGAAACTGTAATCAGGAAAACACTTGAACAAATAAAAAAACATGAAATCGAACTTCATCAAGGATGTGTTGCATGTCACATAATTTTTTCTCTAAAACAAAAATCTGGCAGATCAGAACAGGACGCAGCGGACTTGTTATCCGAGGTTCTAACCGGAGACCAAGAACTAAATTCGGAGCTAATAGAGACTGTAGAAAAAATACACTTGGAAGAACGTGGTATGGGAGTGGCATTTACAGCAAAGGATAGGAAATCAAAGGATGTCTATCTTGAAGCCTATTTTTCAAACGTATTAGATGAGCTTGCATCAGACCTGAGGCACTATACACATGATCTGATTCTCAGGAAGTTATTGCTAAGTTATTTAGCACTATATCTTGCCCAGACTATTGGGTCAGATTATCATGCGGCAACTGAAGAACTGTATTATTTACTACGAAAAGATGATGGCAAGAATTCAAAGATTGCACAACTTATTGCAAGATTTGAAGAAAAGATAAAAATGCAAGGTTCTAACATCCGCTAGAGTCTTATTGTATAGATTAGGTGATTAGATCATTGAAGATAGAGTTTGATACAAAAAAATACGTAAAAGATCTGATCAAATCCAAGTCATATTTTCACACCTTTCTTAACATGGAAAATATGGCTGTAGGTGTTCTCAGATTAGCTCCCGGGCAAGAAGATACTCAATCTACACATGCTAGTGATGAAGTGTACTATGTAGTAAAAGGCGATGGCTTTCTAAATGTGGGAGGAAAGCGTTATGCAGTATCAGCAGGTATGTCATATTTTGTAGCAAAAAATACTGAACATCAATTCCTTGGAAACACAGAAGAGCTTGTGGTCATTTACTTTTTTAGCGGGCCTGATTCATAAAGCATGTGACAGTTCTTGAAAGAACACGTCTGATTTATGTGGTTATCTCTGCTGAATTAAATATTGTAGGAAAATAGTCCATCTAGTTTTTAGTATGCGATAGAAAATTCGATTACCACATGATTTATAAACCGACTTTACAGGATATAAAATCGGCTATGACATTAGCCTTGAAATGAGACGTTTCTAAACAGCATCATGTGATGATGATAATGTCTACCTAGTGGAAAAAATTGGTAGACATTAAATGCGTAAAACAAACAAAAAATTAAAATCAATACAAAGAGATGTTAAAATCTCTCCAACTAGACGCACATTCAAGATCCATTCAAAATTTTGGTCATGTTGTAATCCAAACCATGAAAATTTTTCAAGCACTTGTATGGTCTTGTCGATCATTCTCATATTCTGTTTTACATCAGATCAAGTCTTTGCACAAACAGAGTCGGGTAGTTCTTCCCTGATAGTTGGCAAAGGAATCTCTTCAGATGGTTCCATTCGCGTTACAATAACTTCAACACCGATTGAATTACACAAACCTCTAGCTTTGCAGATATCATTCACCGATGCGCAGGGAAACAAGATACCAAATGAAAATTATGCAATATCAGCAGAGCAGCAAGTGACTAACGGCATACTAATACTCTCAAATTCCTCTGCTTTTGCTGCTAATGGTGACGATATACAGGTTACCTCTCCATTGGAGAACATAAGCCCGATAAATTTTGATATACAGTTACAAGGTTCTGGTGCACTTGGCACTCAACCAGAAACTTGGACAGGATCTATAGGAGATGTCTATATTACACTTGGCAGGCAATTTGGTCATTCTACCGCGATATCGCAGAATTCTGCCTCTGCACAACAAGTTGTCACCATACCATTTGGGGCGTTCAATCCAAGATTTAATACTAAAGCCCCCCAATGGTATATGCCATCTGTCATTACGGTTGGTGTGAATCAAACAGTGACATGGTTAAACCAAGACAAGGAAGTGCATACTGTCACAAGCGGTCAATCCTCTGGCAGGGCGGGGCTTGTGAGAAATGGATTTGGTCATCCAAACGGCCTCTTTGATAGTGGACATATTGAACCTGGACATTCTTGGACACATAAATTCACTCAGGTTGGTACTTTTGAGTATTTTTGTACGATACATCCATGGATGCAAGGTTATGTAAGGGTGATAAAAAATGAATCAATTCCAGTGGATGCAAATGGAAACGAGATTACCAAGTTTCCGGTTGTGCGAATTACCCCTGATAGAAAAATAGAGGCAGACCTTGATTGGGAGCCTCATTATATCACAACGGGACAAAAGATCATCTTCATATTCCAATTCTACGATAATGTGAACTTTGGGACTATACCTGCTCACTATGTCTTTACAATAACTCAAAATGGAAAGCAACTGTACAAAACTGAGGACGCAACACAGTCTGGAGGAGATTACAAATATTTTCGATTCAGCGAACCAGGTCCAGTAACATTTGAGTTTGATAATATTGACCGTACTGGTCAATCTGTACAATATTCAACCATCGTGGAACCAGGAAACTCGACAGATACGAGTGGGATGAATATGCCGATAGTAGAACCTGCAAGAAACCTTGAACTCAACTGGTGGCTAATACCGTTGTTTTTTACTCCCTGCTTTATGGCAATAGGTGGGGTTTACATATTAAAAAAACGTAAAAAATCATCGCAAAAAATGATATACAATGAAACTTTCAAAAAGACACCTGTATAGAATACTGTACGGTGAAATCTTGAGAATTTTCTCTACATTGTTTGGGAACACAAAAAATGTACTTAATTTAAGTAACCATTACACTGGTCAGGTATGAAAATGATAGGATTGGTATTTCTTGCAGCAGGCGGGATGGCGGGAGTCTTCCTAAGGTATGGTATTACAAAATCCCCCTTATTGCTTGGTACGTTGCCTCTAAACGTATTACTTGTAAACGTTATTGGGAGCTTTATTCTTGGCGCATTTGTGGTCTTTTCACAACAGTGGAATCTGGATGAAAAATATGCGTTGTTTGTGGCTATAGGATTTTGCGGAGGTCTGACCACAATGTCATCGTTTGCGCTTGAAACTTCAAATCTAATTGATAATAAGCAATACTTGATAGTTGTAATTAACGTCATGACTAACGTGGGCCTGTCGCTTGGAGCCATCTTTGGAGGCAAGACATTAGCAAGTATGATTCTGGGTGGTGGATTTAGATGAGAACTCTAGATATGTGGTCGCTTGTTATAAGGATAAAGAGTAATTATGCATTCAAGGGAAAACGTGTTCACAATATGATATTTGACATTCTAAATAAAGGCGTCATTTCTGGATCCACCATGTGTACTGGGGTGTCTGGATAAGGTAAACGGGGAAAATCCAATTTTCAGGTAGAGGGAATATCAGTTAACATGCCACTAGTCATAGAGATAATAGATGAGCTAAAAAAAATTGAAAACATACTGCCAGCAATTAAAGAAATCATTGGAGATAACGGTCTTGTCACTGTACATAAAGTGGGTGTAGTATAGTTTAACTTGAAATCTAAAATCTGTTTCATGTGCAGTACTTGATATCGAGTTAGATGCTGTAACTATTTTTGATATCACTACACAAGATATTTTACTAGTTAAGAATTTTCATAAATTACATGAAATCAATCAATTATACATTACTTGGAGATGAATCCTTAGCAAAGGATTTTGGAAAAAAAGGAACAACTACTGATATCACAATATATGATAAAAAAGATACAAATCTTGTAAAAACATGGACCGTGCCTACGGGATTTCCTGAAAAGATTCCACCGCTTCTTCAAGCAATAAACATGGGGGAATATGTTATTTTTCACGTATCTAAACTTGACAAATTCGCTGGTGAACAGATTGTTGCACTGGACGTACTCAAAAAGAATAAAGGATTGTTGACTCACTCATATGAAGTAGACCGAGAAAAACTTCTCATGATGATAAAAGGAACTGTTGTAGAACAATACAAACTGGTGGAATTATCCGATCTTAAAAAGGAAATGGATTCTCTGGAACCAATATCACACGAAGGTAATGCACGAATACCAATTGATCATTGCTTTGATGTGAAAGGTGTAGGTACAGTCATACTTGGAAAAGTCGTGCAAGGCAAAATCAAGGCATATGACAAGCTCAAACTATTGCCAAAAGGAGACGAGATTTTGGTAAAATCTATTCAGATGCACGATGATCCAGTTGAAGAAGCTACATCGCCTGCACGCGTAGGGCTTGCCGTAAAGGGGGTTGTATCTGATGATGTTCAGAGGGGAGATCAATTATGTGTTGGTGACGAAACCCATGTGTCGCAGGATATCACATTGGATTATTTGCAAAATAAATTCTTCAAGGATAATCTGGCAGAAAACCAGACATTTCTAGTCAATATAGGCCTGCAGATAAGAGCCGCCAAAATAACATCACTTAACCCCCTGAAACTTTATCTCAATAAACCCGCGGCATTTGTAAACAGCGACATATGTGTGATTTTAAAACCAGAATCGCAGACGATACGAATAGTTGGTAGCGGATCAATCATGCTGTGATCATGTCAATCATATGCTACATACATGAAAATAAATCACTGATCTAAACTTGAATAGTAACATTAACTAAAATATCTGTAATTAGTTGTTACTCTCATACATGGCTTATTTTGATATGGCGGCTTTTGCCTCATGGTCCTCTATCACAGCTATCTTTGTTGTAGTCATAGGGCTGGCTTATAAGAAATTTGTAAAAAGAGATAAAAATGAATCATCTCAGACTTGAGAAAAAAGGTTTACGTGGACTTGCTATAGCAGAGAGTTTTAGGGAGACTAATTTAACATCAAAACTGGCAGGAGTCGTGATGCGTAGAGACTTTATAATTGACGGATTCATTTTTGGGGAAACTGCAGTTGGGGGTGATGATTCTACTGATGCCATAATATCGATGTATGATAATTTAGATCGTAACGATATCAGTTTCATTCTGATCTCAGGATTGATTATTTCGATGTATAACATAGTTGACATAAGAAAACTATGGAAAGAAATACAAATTCCGATTATTGGTGTGACGTATGACGAATCTAGTGGGTTGGAAGAGGCAATAAGACATCATTTTCCTGATTCTTACGAATCAAAAATAATCCAATATCAAAATATTGGTGCTAGGACCAAAATATCACTTCATACTAAACATGATATTTATCTCCGAGTGGAAGGATGCTACATTATGGAAGCAAAAAAACTCCTTGACACATTTACGTTACAAGGGGCAATACCTGAACCATTAAGAGTGGCGCAAATTCTTGCCAAGGCCAAACTGGATTTGGAACCTTGATCTTATTTTCGCTCTTCTTTACTCACAACCCATTTGCTGTTTGTCAATCGTGAGGAGGTAAGCTCAATCTGTCCTATCACTCGATCTCCTTTTCGTACAATCCCGTATTCGTTACGTGATGATACTTTCATGATGAATTGAACTGTTTTATAACCTCCTTCTATGATCTTGATCTTGAACCGTTTGCTTGCCCTGATAATCAAGTCACGTGCAGCCTTTGAATCTCCAATCCATGAAAACATCTCGAAAATGCCAAAGTTTTTGGTAGTTATCTCATGATTGTACAATCTGGCCTCAAACTTCAAGTTTAATTTCTTTGCCTCTTCATTCATCCAATCTACAGCTTGTACTCCGTAGCCTTTCTCAATTCCAAAAGATTCTGCGTCTGCCAATTTTTGATATTAATTGTAAAACAGTTGAATATAATTCAAAAGTGATTATATCAGATATATTAGTAGCAAATGACTCTGAGAAACAGTTGACACGTGCTGCCTCAGATATAAGAAAAGCCATAGAGTCTAGATGGAATGAGTATCTATCAAAGTATGCCAACCTGTTTTCTTCAAACCATGTGGAAGGTTCTAGTCCGCCTTCCGTTTTTGTTGGCTCTTATGGATATCCCAAAGTCCTGGTAGGTCCATTGGTGCCTCCAATTCACGGAAATACTCTTGTTATGGACTTGCCCGAATCCTGGCTAGGGAAGAGTTTGGAGGATATTGTGAATTATAGACTATCATTAATACGTGGAATAAAAGCGGTTCATATAAAAGAACCACAGGGGAGATATATTGAAAGTTTGCAGGAACTCGCGATGTCATCGCAGCCTATTGACTCTGAAGTGGAATTTGTAAAAAACACACGATCGTCATTATTTGTAGATGGTGAAAATGCACCTTTTGGGCCAGTTGGTGAAATAAAAAGTACCAAATTCTCAAATTCGTCTTCAGACAAAAACATTCAACGATTATTTTACGATAAAGACGTTTTGGCGCAGGATGCAGTACTTGAACTCTACAATCGAGGCATAGAGATAAGTAAAATTCAAAAATGTTTCAGCATTGGAATGTTTGGAAAACATAGAAAGCTTGTACCTACCAAATGGGGCATAACTGCAACAGATGACATGATTTCAAAATCCATGATACAAGAAATATCAAGTTTTTCTGAGATTGATAGTTGTCGTCTTTTCACATATGAACATATTGGTAATTTGTATGCTATAATCATGTTTCCAAGTAGGTGGATGTTTGAGATGCAAGAAGCATGGTATGATCAGGATGGAACCATAGGGTTTGGGTCTGATTTTGAAGATATGAAAGGACTTTTACACTATCCTGAGACTGCGGGGGCTCATTTTGCATCACGACTTGCAGTTGCTGAATATCTCTTGGCAAACAATGTCCAAGCAGGAGTTGTGGTGCTTCGAGAAATAAGGCCAGAATATGCAGTTCCCGTAGGAGTCTGGCAAGTAAGAGAGGGGGTCAGGATGGCCCTAAAACAAAAACCAGCCATAATACACAATTTTGAACAGGGTTTAGATCTTGCATGCCAAGGTATGAGTGTGGACAAAAAAGAATGGCTGACTAAAAGTAAATTACAGAAAGCGAGAAATCAAAAATCAATAAAAGATTATTTCTAACTGCCAGAGTTTTTATTGAACACAATTTGCATCTAAACTGTTGAAAAACAGAAGCATGATTATAGCTATTGCAATCTTGGCATCACCAATAATGTTTGCGTTAGCTGTCTATCCAGACACATTTAGTCTTGGCTGGAATCAAGGCAGAGGGGGGTTTCTCTTCGCATTGGCATTTATTGCCGCTGAATTGATAGGTGTAAAACTAGAGATTCCAAAGAAAAGACTTATCGCCGCAATTCCATTGGCAGGAGCAACTATCGTATATCTGGCATCTATCGAGTTTGGCCTTAAAAATTACCTTGCTGCCATTGCTCCACAGTTTCATGTCTTGCTACTTGATTCGTGGGGCTGGATGTGGGATTTTATCATACTTGCGATCTTTTTCATGGCCACGCTAACCGTACTTTTTGGCAAGAGGTGGATAAGAATATCGCCGGCAGGTCCTATCTATACTGCAGGTACTGCAATAATTTTGTCGCTTGATGCATTCTTTCCATATGATACACTTGGTCCACTACAATATGTTGTGCCGTATCTTGTAAAGTTAGATGTCTTTCTAATAACTATTTTCCACTTGGGAGTTGCCAGCGCGCACGGAAATATTATGTTCTTAAACGGTGATCATGGACCATTTGCACTTCAGGTATTCTGGCCATCTGCAGGTGTTCATAGCATGATAATTTATTCTCTTGTTATGATGGCCTTCTTACTGAAGATGAATATAAAAAGAAACAGGAAAGCAGTATACTTTGCAATTGGAGTTATCGGAACAATTGGGGTAAATGTAATTCGAATACTGTCTCTTTCACTATTTGTACTCAAAATATCTACTAATGTAAACGAATTTCAATCATTCCACGGTATTGCAGGAGAGATAATGTTTCTACCATGGATCTTTATTTTTCTACTCATTGTAACGTATGTAGAAACAAAACGATTAAAAAAAAATGAATTAGAAGTTGCAAAATATGAACACGGTAAAAATCAATAGGGAAATAAACCCAGGAATATATGGACTAGAAGATATTTTTTACGGTTTAAAGAAAGTTGAAATTCTACAAAAGATCTTTGGCTCAATTACGGAACTCGATGATGTCTTTTCAAAGACAAAGGTAATTGTGGACACAAGCAGCCACTACATGCACGTAAAAAACGAAGATGCTATAATTGTGATTAGTCTGAACCATCTGAAAAACTCTGATAAGGTAATTCTCTATCTTGACATAGTGCACGAACTAGTACATGTGAAACAACAAAGGCAAGGTCTAGATCTGTATGATAAATCGTACTCTTATGTGGATAGACCGACTGAAATTGAGGCTTATATTGTATCTGTTGAAGAGGCAAAAAGACTAGGTATGCAATACTATGAAATAATAGAATACTTGCAAGTGGAATGGATTACACCTGATGAACATAAGAGACTTGCAACACACGTAGGGCTTGAAAAGCCTTAAAAAAATCTTGTAATGTCTACCTGTCCTACCACTTCTGAAAAGTCAGAAACTTTTACACCTAGTCTTCTGATAAATAACTTTTGGTCCTCTAGGGATTCTTTGAGTAATTGAAGTGCAGTTTTTTTCAATTCTTCAAGACTAGATGTTGGATTTCTCAGCATTCTAGACTTTGTCCTATTTAAAAGGTCTTCTTGGACAAACTGTATTCCAACAGACTTGAAAACAAGGTTGTCTCTTACAATGGCTTTGTGTACATCAGCACAAAGTTGTTCCAAGTCTTTTGACAAGAATTCAAAATCTTTTGTGTCTTGTTTTAATGTGATTATTCTGCTATATTGTATTGGTTCTACTCTTGGCGATACTGACTCATCGTCAATTCCTCTTGCTGCATTGTAAATATAAGTTCCAATTTTTCGCCCAAATAGGCTGTTAAGTGAGAACACATCTAACCTCTTCAGATCAGATATTGTCTGAAGGCCCATCTCATGAAATTTTTCTTCAGACTTGTTCCCGATCCCAGGTATGACCTTAATTGGCAGTGAATCAAGAAAAGATTCGATTTTATCTGGCTCCACTATAGTGAGACCATCAGGTTTTTTAAAATCAGAAGCTATCTTTGATACAAGCTTGTTTGTTGACACCCCAACAGTTGATGATAGTTTGGTATTAATGCGAATGGAATTCTTTAATTGTTGAGCCAAGTGTGCTGCCTTTACAAAATTGCCTTCTGTTCTCTTTGTAACGTCAAGATATGCCTCATCTCTTCCTATGTATTCAAAAACATCTGAATACTTTCTAATCAAATTCATTACATTCTCTGAAACCTCTGAATAATAGTCAAAATCCGTAGGAAGAAATATCGCTTCGGGTATATCTTCAAGCTTTCTTTTGGCAAATTTTATGGGCATTCCTGATTTTACTCCATATTTTCTTGCTATGTAATTGGCAGTTGCTATGGCTCCACTGTCGCCGCCTCTGTCTGAGAATACACACACGGCAACCGGCTTTGTCTTCAACTCTGGGTTTCTCAACTCTTCGCATTGCGCATAAAAATAGTCAAAATCAATGTGGAAGATGACCCGTTGGCTCATAAGTTTTTCTAGTATGATTTTACTTATTACATTATTGTAAAGCGGTTTTATACCATTCATTAAATGAATTAATTCGTTTTTTCATTATGTTTTCGTATAATTAGTAAAGTATAGGTATCTTTTATCAAATTTTTCAAATTACATCTAAATACAGATCTCATTAATGAATATCATGGATTATCCTGTTTCAATAAACGATGAAGGAATAAAACTACAGCCAGAAAAAATGGACGTTGATAAACCGTATTATTGCATTTACCAAGAGAAGGTGATGCTTTTTTTCAAGGACAAAAATGACCTTCTAAATTGTTATGAAATAGAAGAAAAAGAAATCGTTGATGAAGTAAAGCAAGCAAAATTGGAAGATATCGATAATATTATTGAGAAATACGTAGAAAAAAAGAATCTTAACCATTAAATAAAACACAAAAAGAGGTGGTCTATGCCAAGGCCTCCAAATATTATCTTTATTGGTAAAAAACCAATTCTTACATATGTGAATGCTACTCTGACGTTACTTGCAAATGAACCAACTGTGACAATAAAGGCAAGGGGAAAGAGCATAACGTTTGCAGTGGATGTATCACAAATGATAGTTAAGCGAATGAATACAGTAGGTTACAAAGTCAGCGGTGTGAGGATTTTTTCCGAAAAAATGGAGTCAAAGGATGGAAAAGAAAGAAACGTATCAACAATTGAGATTGATGTTTCTAAACCTGAAGATGTTTAATGAACTCTCACCGCATACCTTAGTCTAGTGCTAACTGATGATTACAGTCGTGCTGTATAATGTTGGATTTGTTGATAAATATACATTAAAACAAATTCACATCGAGGGATTCTCAAAAATATGTTCAAACAAAAGATACAGAATTATATACTAAACTAAATTGCGAGATGACTTAATTTGATAATGAATGTAAAGACAAATGGAGATGCTTGATTGTGACTAATGCAAATCTTGAACTAAGAAAATTATTCCAAAATAAACCAGAGCCCCACTTAATACAATCATGAAAATCTTATAGTTCTTCGCTGTAAGGATCTTTTTTCCACGACTAGATAAAAATCCAACCGCTCCAAGCCATGCATAGTCCATCCATATGTGAAACCCGAACATTATGCCGATCCCAGCAAATGAGTATAACAATAATGCATCGGAAATTAACTTGAAACCTATCGTGATCCACCAAATCAAGAAAAATGGATTGAATGCGCTCAACAGTATTCCTATAAAAAATGGACCATTTTTTGGTACACTGGTGGAATTTGTATTGCCTAGAGTGGTTCTAATCTGTAGTCCTGCAAAAACAAAGAGGCTAATGGCGCCAAGTATGGAGATGTATATTCTGAATTGTGGGAAGGCAGTAAATGAAATTGCGCCAATTCCAAGAAGTATGACAAGTGGAAGCTCCACTACTGTATGTCCACATGCCATTTTAATTCCTGTTTTCCATCCTGCCCTTGTACCATATGCGACATTTGCCGCAAACAGAGGTCCTGGAGACATGACACCGGAAACTGAGATTGTAATAACTGTTAATGCAAATTCTAGTAATGTTGTCATAGGGTGTTCGTTTAGTATCTAATATAAGAAAATTTTCGACATGGGATCTAACTTGCTTGATAGGAAATTTAGTATCTCCTCTGCATTATACATGTAGAAAAACTCATCAAAACCATTTTTTGATATATTTACACAATATCTTCTAGATGTTTTATTGATAAAAACAAACCCTATTTTGTCTTCCACTCTTATACCCTCATCAGAATCCAAAACTTTGAGATGTTTTAACAGATTAGTTTTTGCGATCTCTTGCTCTTGGTAACTCATCCGTAAATTGCATCTCGCAGTGGACCTGCTTCCTGTTCCGTTTGTTTCAAGTGTTGTTCAATGTTTTCTGCCTCACTCATTAGAGTTTGGAGATCACATGCTGCACCTGGAACAATCTTTGCTAATGCCATACAAATTTCTGCTCCAGCTCTAAAGTCTGGACCTGTTTCCTGACCTTTGTACAAAAGAACTATTATGTCAGTTTTTGTAATGGCACCTTCATTTAATAAAATTCCAGGAATGCCTGGAACTGTACCGTTTTTTAGTACTGGAATTTCTGCATCGGTTAGTCGTTTCTTTGCATTTTCAGTACTAGCAACTCCTATGACAAACGGTTTCTCATCAGTCTTTATCGCAGAACTACTTACTATGAGGGAACACTTGTGATCACTTGCCCAATTTAACATAGTTCTTGCCACATCTCTATGAAGTGATTCATGGGGTGTCAAATAGGATGAAAAAATTGCTACCTTAAGTTCCTCATTAACAAATATTCTTGCAGGAAAATTAGGTATCTCATCTCTTATGATGCTGATGGGGGGAAAAAGCTCTGAATCGAGTACACCGGCTAATTCAAATTTGGATGTAGTGTTTATCAAAGATTCTGTGGCTATGGCGTTGGCCAGTCCAGCATAAGGGAAACCGTCTACTACGAAACCTCCTTCTATATTGATTGGTTTTAGTTCTCTAATAGTTATTTCGTTGCTCATGGGATATCATACTGATACATCCTTTTAAATCATGGATATCATTTTATGTATCAAATTATATCGATGGCTCAGTGGACTATGATGAGCACATAATGATCGAGATCTTTAATTCCTTTTCCTCAAATAAAGACAGTTTTGAACCATTTGAGAAAAACATGGTAAAGATATTCATCTGCGGTCCGACGTTATATGATTATACGCATCTGGGACATGCTAGAATATTTCTCACGTATGATCTCCTGTGTAGACATTTGCATGAACGAGGCTATGGTACTGATGTTCTGGTCAATATGACTGATATCAATCAAAATGTATTCAATAAAGCAAAAAACGAATCAAAAGATTATCATACAGTTGCTAGATTCTATGCAAAGGGATTTGTCGAAGATCTAGATCTCCTGAATATCAAAAGCATAAACAGACTTGCATATGTTTCAGATTATGTTTTTTATATGGAAGATCACATATCCCAACTGTTAGAACAAAAAGTTGCATATTATGCAAATGGGAATGTCTATCTTGACATCTCAAAAGATGAAAAATATGGTATATTGTCTAAGCAATCACGAAACCAACTTCAACTTCATAGGTTGGATATAGGGCCTAACAAGAAAAGCCAAGAAGACATCATGTTATGGAATTGTTCTGATGACTTTGGATTCTCGTGGAAAAGTAAGTTTGGGAGTGGAATTCCATGGTGGCACATACAAGACACGACCGTTGCATTAGAAAATTTTGGACCAAATTATGATATCCATGGTGGTGCAAGAGAGCTTTTGTATCCTCATCATGAAGCACATTTGGCTCAATACAGATTGTTTTCAACATCTGAAAATCCAGTAAAGATATGGATGCATGTAGGTCTTGTTCTCTCAAATGGGGAGAAAATGTCAAAATCACTCGGTAATGTTGTATGGTCAAGAGATCTAACGCAAAAATATGGACAAAATCTATTACGACTTTATATTTTCTCTAAACATTATCGTGAAGATATTAGTTTTGATGAAAAGCAAATTGTTGAGGGAAAACAACTATTAGAGAAAATATATCTTGCATGCACAAAAACATCAGAAAAAACAGATTCCGTACTATCCAAACTCGTTGACGAATTTTTCATTGCATTAGATGATGATCTGAATTCTCCAAAAGCGCTTGGAGTATTTGAAAATATTTGTTCCAAAGTAATTGTAGGAAGTAATATAGGATATGATGATTTTCAACGAATATGTCAAGTATTGGGAATAATCCTCTGATAACAAGACTGGAAGAGATAAGCCAATCTTTCACTGGCATGTGGGCGAATTCGGTATCTTTTAAATGTGGAACATTCTTTTTTAACCCCTCTCTTCCAAATGACATTTTTTTGGACAAACTCACAAACATAACTTGTATCAGCAACGAAATGCTAGATAATGCACTGATATTATTTGATAAACATGGAACAACTCCATATGTTTATGCATTGAATTATCCAAAACTAGAAGAAAATCTACTTGAGAAAAATTTCAGACTCTATGATGTTCAACATGTTCTCACAAAAGTACCTGATTCGTCAAAAATTTTAAAAGCACATATGATATCTACTGATGATTCTATGCTATGGTCAAAAACATTTTGTCAGGCATATGATTGTAATGATTGTATAATACCTGTAGACGAAATAGTAAAAAAATCAATTTCCTTTATAGAGTATTACGTTGATGACTCAATTAGTTCCTGCGTTGCATTATATGAAAAAAATTCAATATTAGGACTATATTGTCTTGGAACAATTCCACGCATGAGAAAGAAAGGGCATTCCATCTCGCTGATTGATTTTGCAATCAACGAAGTAAAGAAGCGTAATCTTGAGTTGCTTATGCTTGAAACATATCAACGTGATGGGCTGCTCGATTTCTATCTGAAACTAGGTTTCAAAGAGATTTATAAAAAAAATATCTATACAATTTGAGACATCTGAGACCTATTTGATCTTGGAAAGCAATGCAGAGTAGAGAAATGGCACGATTATAGTTGCCTCTGCATGTATGGTCGTCTGTTTTGCATTTTGGGTTACCTTTCCCCATGATATTGCTTCCCTCACAAGTGCACCGCTTAGACTACCATCAAATTCTTGTGCCGTTGTAATGTATACTGCATAGTCAAGTCCTCCCCTGTATTGATTCCACCATAAGGTGTGGTGTTTTGAGATCCCGCCACCTATCATTAAAGCCCCCGATTTTTTTGCTTTGAATATTAGACCGGACAACAAATCTCCATCAGCGGCAACGTTTATTCTGAAATCACTGTGTTTTTGTGTAAACATCCAAATCTGACTGCCCACTGCACCATCCATTATGCCTGGAACTATTACAGGTATGTTGTTCTTGTTTGCCCAGTATAGAAAAGAATCTTCTCCAAGATTAGTGCCTATCACTTTACATATGTCATGTGTTGACATTTCTTTTTTTCTACTAGCGTATTCTTTTTGTAAAAATGCTTGAACTTTTTCTTCAATTAGAGGGCCATAACTTTTCAATGGAACCAGGACATTTCCAAGTCTGTGAATTTCTTTATCTGCTAATTCACTATCGTCAAGAGTAAAAGATCCTTCTAAATAATTCGAATAATGTCTTGCAATGTCATGGTCAAGAGCGCCACAAGTAGTTATGATTACATCACACATTTTGTTCTTTACCATATCTGTAATCACACCTCTAAGACCTGTGGATATGACTGCTCCAACGAAGGACAAAAATTTCAAACAGTCCCTGTCTTCTATCATTGAAGACAAAATATTCAATCCGTCTGCTAGATTTCTTGATTCAAAACCACCTGACTTTGACATTTGTTCAAAAATAATGCCAATTGCATCATCCTTTTTTATTGAAATGTCCTCTACTGGTCTACCGGGATTTATCACATGTCTGGAATCAAGTCTCGGATATAAAATCCTCTGCACTTGCGAATCACAAGTAATTAATATGTAGGTATAATTTTGTATCTATCGATTAAGTTGGGAAAGAAGATTAAGATTGCTATAGCCGGTGTAGGCAATTGTGCTTCTGCACTCATTCAAGGTGCAAAATATTATTCAGATAATCCTCATGATGTGATAGGATTAACTGCTTACAACTTGGGAGGATACGAACCAGGAGATATCGAAGTGGTAGCGGCATTCGATGTGGCAGACACAAAGGTTGGAAAGGATATCTCAGAGGCGATATATGCAAGACCGAATAATACTATTACCGTTGCTGAAGTTCCGCGTACGGGAATAACAGTCCAACGTGGGCCAACAAAGGATGGTCTAGGAAGACACCTTAGCAGAATAATTACACCCTCTCAAGAATCAGAGGTTAACGTCAAAAAGGTACTGCAGGATACTGGGGCCGAAATGCTTGTGAACTATCTTCCTGTTGGAAGCACAGAGGCTGTAAGGCATTATGCAAGTCAGGCACTTGAAGCAGGTATAGGATTTCTTAATGCAATTCCGGTGTTTATAGCATCAGACCCAAAATGGCAGCAAATGTATGCCGAAAAGAAGATTCCGCTTGCTGGAGATGATGTTATGAGCCAACTTGGTGCTACCGTAGTTCACAAAACACTAGTGAAACTTTTCGTAGATAGAGGTGTATTAATCGATGGTACTTATCAACTGAATATAGGCGGTGATATGGATTTTTACAACATGCTTGATGAAGAGAGACTTGAAGACAAAAGAATAAGCAAAACAAGTGCGGTAAAGGCGATGGCAGATTATGATATACCAATGAGAATAGGTCCAAGTGACTATGTTGACTTTATTGATAATGAGAAGATTTGTTATATTAACATAGAAGGCAAATACTTTGGCAAGATACCGATTAAACTCGATCTAAAACTCAAGGTAATAGATGCATATAACAGTGCGGGGATAATGATCGATGCTATACGTGGATTGAAGATCGCACTAGATAGAAAACTTTCAGGACCCATGACAAGCATCTCATCTTACTGCTTCAAGCATCCGCCAATACAGATGCCATATACAGAGGCAATGAAAGCATTCGCAGAATTTGTGGAAGGTAAACGCGAGAAATAGTCACACATTGTAATTATTGTTAGCATGGTCAATGAAACTTGTCAATAATCTGTTATTTTAGATGTCGAACCACAGACTTTATTGGTCTATATACGCAAGTTAGAGATCTTCGGATTCAAGTCATTTGGGTACAAAAATACGCTAGTTAATTTTGAACCAGGTCTTGTAGCCATCTCAGGTGCTAATGGATCTGGTAAAAGCAACATTCTTGATGCAATCTCATTTGCTTTAGGTGAAAACGCACCAAAGATTATGAGGGTGGATAAATTACGTTCTTTATTACACGATGTGGATAATGCCCATCATGGCGCAAAGATAGCACGAGTAAGTTGTCACTTTGATAACTCTGATCGAAAGATCCCAGTAGACTCGAATACCGTAACAATCACAAGAGAGATGGACGAATTAGGTGAGAACATCTATTATCTAAACCAAAAAAAGGTATTAAGAAATCACATCCTGGATCTTTTGGAGATAGCAAACTGTGGCATCCACAAGTTAAATATCGTACAACAAGGTACAATTACTAGAATCTCAGAGTTTAACTCAGAAGAGCGAAGACGAATAATCGAGGATATTGTAGGACTGGCCTATTTTGATGAGAAAAAAACAGAGGCACTAAAACAACTGGACGAAGCAGACAGAAGACTTGAGATCGCACTAGCAAGAATGGATGAGATAAAGAAACGCATTGATGAACTAGAAGAGGAGCGAAATACCCAGCTCAGATATGATTTCTTAGATAGGGAGCTAAAGAGACTTTATGCTATTCAGGCCTCAAACAAACTCAGAGATATCGACGTTCAAAAGGTATCAAAGGAAAGAAATCTTAATGCTATCCAACATGAGTACAAGAAACTTGATGAACAGCATTCTCAGTTAAGAGATGAGATAAAGAAACTTGAAGAAGAGAAACAAAAATTCAT
Source organism: Nitrososphaerota archaeon (assembly GCA_027315065.1). GTDB lineage: Archaea > Thermoproteota > Nitrososphaeria > Nitrososphaerales > Nitrosopumilaceae > Nitrosotalea. The sequence goes on from DAHUYT010000001.1 coordinate 50,062, forward strand.
GGATGAAGTAAATGCGTACAACACAGCAAAGGCTTCAATCGATTCAGAACTCTCTGTCGCGATGCACAGATCAGAATCAGCAAATAGTAAATTGGTCACTGGTGCAAGAAGAGCGGCACAAATAGAATCTAGGCTGCCGGAAATTCAAGCTGAACTAGACAGCATGACTGAAAAACGTTCCATTTTGGAATCTCAAACCGCAGAGCTGAAAAATTCTATTAACATTATTAATGAATCAAAAAAGAACATCAATACGGAACTTGTCTCGGTTGATTCTGAAATTAATCAAACCATGAGGCAACAATCTCAGGTTACAAGTAACAAACTTAAAACTGATGAAAAGATAAGGGCTCTTACTAGTACATTAAATGATACAAAGCTTTCAAGTTCAAAACTAGAACAAGAACATTTTGACATTAAAAACAAAGTTGATCAAAACTCGCTTAAGACAAAAGCGTTGTTCGTTGAAAAAGAAAAACTACTCAATCTAGAACAAAAGCTTAGGCAAGTAAGAATAGGTCATGAATCAATCATTAATGATCTAAAATCCAAGCTATCAGATTTGCGTGACAAACGCATCAAGATAGAAAAGGATGTGGAAGAAACCACTCTGATTTTTGAAAAGGCAAGCAAGGCTGCTGCGCAATATGAAGCAAAAATAAAAGTTGTAAAAGAAGTAATGCATGAAGACTATTCTATAGCAAAGCTCAAAGAAGATTCAAAGAGGTTGGGGATTCAAGGTCTTGTCTATGAATTGCTTTCTTGGGATAAAAAATATGAGAGAGCAATTTTATCGGTAGGATCTGACTGGCTGAAAGCACTCGTTGTAAATGATTTTGCCACTCTTCTTGGAATCGCTGAGTTTGCACAACAGAAGAAACTCCCAAAAATTAGAATTATACCATTGGACGCTGTATCTGATTCTAAGGCCACTATGCCACAAGAGGAAGGAATGCTTGGAGTTATCTCAGATTTTGTAAAGTGCGATGAAAAACTAGAGTCGCTCAAAAACTTTATCTTTGGACGTGTAGGGCTGGCTTCTTCCAAAGAGGCAGCATACGCATTATCGAAAAAAGGATACAAAGCAGTTACGCTTGATGGTCATTTTTTTGAGGCAGATGCAAGTGCTATGGTTGTGGACATGAATTCCAAGGTTTCTAATCTTACAAAGATAATTCTTCTTAGTACTTCTGTAGATGGACTAATACAATCTCTTGAACTATTAAAGAAATTTATTCAAAACAAGATGGGACAGTTAAAGAAAATCGAAAGAATAACAAGAAATCTAGACAGCAGATATCATTCTTCGGAGACAGGACTTGCTAACGTGGATCTGAGCCTTACTGATGTAAGATCAAAATTAAAGGCAATATCTATATCACTAGATCAGATCTCGTCTAGAATATTACAACTCAGGAACAGAGAAGCAAATATCATAGTTGAACTGTCCAAGACAGCGTCCTATATTGCATCTCTGGAAGAAAGAATATCGCTAACCCGAGAAAACTATGCTGAAGAAGAACAAACAAGAATTGCCGTCATGATTTCTACATTAAATGAGAAAAAAGTTACTTTATTGGGTGCGCAAAGCAAAATTTCTACTGACTTTCGTGAACAAAGTACAAGACTTACTGAACTTGTAAATGAGGAAAATTCACATAAAGCAAATATGCGCCGTTTATCTGAAGAACAATCTTCACTAAATCACGAAAAACATGATCTTGATGTGCAATCAAGGGCATTATTGAAGGAAAAAGAAAGTGATGATGCCCTACTTGTATCATTACGAGAAAAAGAACAGCATCTGATATCTACGTCTGGTACTTCGGTATCGACGCTAAAAGAATACGATCTCAAACTGAAGAGTCTCTACGAATACGAGAGAACGTTGGCAAAAGAAATCAACGGGATGGAAAGACAATCTGATTCAATTCTGCGTGATCTTAAGGATCTAAGCGAAAATGAAGAAAGAATCAGAAAAACACTTCTTTCATATGGTTACGAGACTCTGCTTGAATCATTTAACGTTGATGAAATTCTTGTGGATCTAGAATCTGAGAAGCAAAAGATGTCTGGCTCTCTTAATACGAGAGCCCCAGAGCTATATGTTGAGGTATCAGATGGATATCGTTCAATGTCTACACGAAAGAATGAACTGGAAACAGAACGAAATTCTATTGTAAAATTCATTGAAGAGATAGACAAGGATAAGAGACAAACATTTTTGGAATCTTACGATAAGGTAGATAAAGACATCCGCGAGATCTTCAACAAAATGACAGGCGGTAATGCATGGCTTGAGATTCAAAATGAAGATGACATATTTACATCGGGAATTTCATATTTGGTACAATTTCCAAATAAACCTAAAAGAGAGTCGACATCAATCAGTGGTGGAGAAAAGACTCTTGCTGCAATTACGTTTCTACTTGCTCTTCAAAAACTGAAGCCATCGCCATTTTACCTTCTTGACGAAGTCGATGCTCACTTGGATGCACTAAACACTGAAAGACTAGCTAAGATACTTGAAGATAGATCTGAAGGAAGTCAGATCATAATGGTATCGCTGAAGGACTCTGTAGTGCAAAAGGCAAAATTGATCTATGGTGTATTTCCAAGAAATGGTGTATCACATGTTGTATCACATAGAATTTCAAATATTTCGCAAGTTGCAAACTAGTCTATCTTTACAAAACATGCAACCGATCTTCGATCTGATAATGGTTTGAGCTCTGGCTCCTGTTTGCATTTTTCAATAGCATACGGACATCTTGCTCTAAATCTACATCCTTGGTAGGTGTTAACCTCAACAGGATTATTAATGCGGATTTTTTTCTCTTTTTGTAGATTGTCTGGATCTGGTTCAGAAATAGAATCCATAAGTGCTTGTGTGTAAGGATGTCTTGGATGGAACAATACGTCACTAATGAAACCAGTTTCAACAATCTTGCCAAGGTATAATATTGAAATCACATGACCTATGTATCTTGCAGTGGTTAGATCATGGGTTATATACAAAAACGAGATATCCTGTTTGGTTTGTAATTCTTTCATTAATTCTAAAATTCCAACCCTAACTGATACATCAAGCATTGATACTGGTTCATCAGCTATGATCATCTTGGGTTTAGTTATGATGGATCTGGCAATGGCTACGCGTTGTCTCTGACCTCCTGATAACATGTGCGGATATTTTGAAGCAATCTCTTCTGGTTCTAATTTCACGTCTCTTAATGCTTGAAAAACCAAATTTTCTCTCTCACTTGATTTATCTATATCATGTATGTCTAGCGGTTCTCTTATTATGTCGGAAATCTTCATTCTAGGATCCATTGATGCATAAGGGTCTTGATGTATCATCTGGCACTTGGTTCTTATCTTTTTGAGGCTAGATGCATCGTTTGTTATTTTTACACCATCAAAAGTTATCTCGCCCGAGTCTGGTTCTATTGCCCTTAGTATCAATCTGGAAACTGTTGTCTTACCAGATCCAGATTCGCCAGCAAGGACAAAAGTCTGACCCCTTTTTATTGAAAATGATATGTCATCAACTGCTCTTACTGTCTCCTTTTGGCGTGAAAAACCTCCATTTACAAAGTATTTCTTAAGGTTTTTTACAGAAAGGATCTCTTCCACTATAATTACCTGCTTGTAAGGTATATCGAGAAAACTGTATAAGGCATACTGTGACAAAGTGCAAAAAATGACATGGTATTAACCCGGTTGTTTGTTGCTAATGAATAATTGGACATCAGGCGATCACCTTGTCAAATTCTTATTATCGCAAAGTTTTAAAGGCTATGACTTATGATACACAAACGTGAACACCAAACTCCTAGCCGTGGTATTAATCACCGGTTTAGTTCTAAGTGGAAGTTCTGTTTACCTAAATAAGATGGCATTTGCAGACAGTCCATGGTCTAGCATAGCTCAGAGACAACTTATTGCTCAACAAAGAGCTGCCTTGGTCTATTCTGACAAGTATCAATACGGTGACATGAACGGATCACAAAGAAACTGGTCTGGCCTATCTTTTACTACGACAAATGAGAATACACAAGGACGAGACTTAGCAGCAAAATCCCAGATATCTTTGGAAAATGCTTTGTCCCAGTTTGATAAGATTCACGTAGAACAACTCAAAAACTTACAAGCTACCAATTACACAGGACTAGGAAGTACAACAACTAATGAGCAAGGAAGAGATCGAAATACTCTGATTGCTGATGCAAGGGATCAATCGTTAAACGCATCTAGATCTATAGTATCACAATTGTCTCAGATAGATGCAGCATATACTAATCTGCAAGATCAGGGAACAACAAATGAACAATCCCCTGATAGGCAAGTCCAAATTAATGCGACTTGGAATTCAATGGCAGAGCAAGCAACAGCTCTTGTAAATGCACTCACAAAAGTTGATGCTGCATATGTTAACCTGCAATCCGGTGCTACTACAAATGAGAATACTCCAGGTCGTCACCTAGACGCAGCACAGGCAGACGCACTAAACAAAGCAATCCAGATATTCCAAGAGATTCATGCAAAGAATCTTGCAGCAACTCGATCAACAAATTATGCAGGTCTTACCAGTTCTACTACAAATGAGCAAAACCCGGACAATAGAAATGCAGATATTGAAAGTTCAAGTCAGATGGCATTGCAGAATGCGCTGAACTTCTACAACGCATACTATCAAGGGGACGGTCTTAACCAAACTACATACTCTCACTAAGTCTCAGAAAATTTTTTAATTTTATTTATTTGATTCATAGATCCAACATGATACATAGCCAGTCTCTGTCTTCGTTTTCAGTGGATCTTTTTTGCATTTTTCCATTGCATGTGGACATCTGTCATAGAACCTGCATCCTGTGAACGGGTTGGACAAGTCGGGCGGGGTGCCCTTTAGAGATATTAAATCTGACTCTCCTTTAATTTTTGGTATGGATTTGAGTAATGCCTGAGTGTACGGATGTTTTGGATTTGAATATATCTCGTGTAAAGTCCCAAATTCCACTATCTTTCCGGCATACATTATTCCAACTTTATCTGCTATTTCGGATATTATCCCAAGGTCATGGGAAATCAATATAATCGACAAGCCTTCTTTTTTTAATTTTTTAAACACGCTTAGTATCTGGGCTTGTACTAGTACATCAAGTGCAGTGGTAGGCTCATCTGCAATTATCAGGCATGGTTGTAAGATCAACGCCATGGCAATTATCACTCTTTGTTTCATACCTCCGCTGAGTTCATGAGGGAACTTGTCTAATATTGTGGAAGACAAGCCGACTGAATCCATGGCATCATTTATCATTTTCAGGTGGTTCCCAATGTTATCATGAGTTCTCAAGATCTCTTCAAATTGCTGTTTGATCGAAAAAACTGGATCTAATGAGTTCATTGCTCCCTGAAACATCATTGATATCTTTTTCCAACGTATGGTTTTTGTAAATTCATCTTCTGATATTTTTAATGTAGACTTTCCATCTAGTAATATATCGCCTTTGACAATATTTCTACCTGGAACCGATCTGATGATCGCAAGTCCAAGAGTGCTTTTTCCACATGCGCTCTCTCCTACGATACCTAATGACTCGTTGTTTTCAAGAGAAAAGGAAACTCCGTCTACTGCATGGATTGTCTTATTACGTAATTGATATTGAACATTGAGTTCTTCAATAGCGAGTGTAGTCACTAGTCAGGATATGATGTACGAGTAAATTTGTCTTTTGAAATTATTTGATTGAGATAAACCTTATGACTATTGACTAATTGTTTCATAATTACGAGTCAGTTAGTGAGAGTGGTATTTAGAGGCAAAATGCTCTAGTGGAATGGGAAAAATCCATTACCTTTTTGGCATGTTATGGTTTTTTAGCACTCGATGAAATCTGGCCATGTGCCTAACTACACCCATACTCATAGGGCACATTAATTGTGAAATTAATTCATCTTATAACTATGTACGCCGACATTTTTAAATGAGGTTAACCGTATCTGAAAAATCGATTTCCTTGAGGACACCTATTTGTAGCTTTGATGCCATGAATGGCATTCTTTGTCCACAATGCGAATCCAAGTTGGATTCTGGACAACTGACAAAAGCAGATGTAGACGCCTCAATAAAACTAGTCCAACTGTCTCAAAAAATCCAACAAATTGAAAAATTTACACTCAATTCCTGCCAGGAATCTAATGGTGATTATGTCTTGTATCTTAACAGTGCAGATATTATGACTATAAGGCAAAGTAGAGAACTTTACAGGATACTTCAAGGAGAATTTGTTGGCAAGATCTGGCTTGTTGAAGAGAGATGTAACGATAAAAAATTCATTGAAGATATGTTCTTCCCAATCAAGATCTTAACAGTCAGCCAATTATGGGCATTAGGCGGCGTCAGGAAGACCAAAGTCATCATTTCAGGAAGAAAAACACCAAAATTCCCAATTGATGTGGATAAAGTCATAGTAATATCAAAGCATCTTAGAAGGATTGAACTAGTTGTTGAATTTGAAAGAAAGTGAGAGACAATTGGATTTGAAAAGAACACATTACATAGGTAACCTAAATGCGTCTCTAAAAGGCCAGAAGGTAGTGATTGGAGGGTGGGTAGAGGATCTTCGTGAGTTGGGAAAACTTACTTTTCTCACGCTAAGAGATGTTACAGGAGTCGCTCAAGTAGTAATAATTGGAGAGGGTGTCAAACAGGTAAAAGATCTCAATAGACAAAGTGTAGTAAGAGTAACTGGTACAGTACAAGAAACCAAATCACGTGATTTTCCGTTTGAGATTAAATCCGAAAAAATGGAAATCTTATCACGTGCTGTACATCCGTTACCAATTGATCCCATAGGTAGGCTTGAAAGCAATATCGATAACAGACTAAATGCTAGAGCCCTTGACCTGAGAAATCAGAAAACTGCAGCTATTTTCAAAATGCGCCATCATGTATTACAATCTATACGAAAAACTTTGGTAGATCTTGGTTTTATTGAAGTAAACACACCGAAAATAATTGGAAGCGCTAGTGAAGGTGGAGCAAATCTATTTTCTCTGAAATATTTTGACAAACAGGCATATCTTGCACAGAGTCCACAGCTTTACAAAGAACAACTAACCATTGGCCTTGAACGAGTTTTTGAGATAGCATCATTTTACAGAGCCGAAAAATCACATACTGTAAGACATCTCACTGAATTTACAAGCGTGGATATAGAATCCGATTTTATGGATTATCTTGATGTCATTGAAGTACTAGAAACAGTCGTGGTCAATGTTTTTGAACATGTTGAAAAAAACTGTATTGAAGAGCAAAAGGCTTTGGGAATTAACGTGAGAAGACCAGTTACTCCGTTTGAGCGACTTACCTATGAGGAGGCTGTAGAAGAGCTTGGTCATGAAGGGATTCATCTTGGCTCTGGTGACGATCTGCTGGATTCACATTTGCGAAAACTCGGAGAGATGCATAAGGGATTTTACTTTTTGATAGATTGGCCAATAAATCTGAAACCCTTCTACATCCATGAAAAGGAGGATGATCCGGCATTGTCTAGATCATTTGATTTGCAATATGGGTATCTTGAATTATCATCAGGCGGTAGACGTCTACACGATCCAAATAAACTTAAGGAAAGACTGATTGAACAAGGATTAAACCCGTCTCAATTTACAGATCATCTCAAAGCGTTTGATTGGGGAATGCCGCCACATTCTGGGTGGGGACTGGGACTTGACAGGCTAATGTCTATCTTGACCCAAATTGATAACGTGAGAGAGGTTGTTCTTTATCCGAGAGACCCAGAAAGACTGTTTCCATAAAAAAGGATAAATCTAGATCTTGTGACAATTATCTGTGCAGCAGTGCGACTTTTGCGGCTCAGGTTTTGGCGATCATAAGTGCTACTTTTGTGACAAGCGCTGCTGTAATTCATGTATGACTGATGATCGGACACGCTGTAAGAAATGTTATATAACAAAACGGAAACTTGGTTGGCGAGTTTTTAAACGAAACAAGGTCATTCTCGGTTTTATCGCATTTGTATGGGCTTATACTGTATTCCCAGTGCCTCTAATCAAGGGTATTGACCCAACTTTCTATTGGATTACCTTTGGCGTAGCAATAATGATAATGATTCCAATTGGTCTTGCAATGTTCTTTTGGTCAAGAGAGCCTCCAGTATCGGATCTCAGATAAGTTTTGAAATTATATGTTGAGTAAATTCCCTTGTGGTTTTGTTTCCTCCGATGTCTTTTGTCTTGATACCTTCACTTACCACGCCATAGACAGCTTCTTCTATCTTTCTTGCTACCAAGAGAGACATTGCATCATCGTGTTTCATTCCTAACCACTCGAACATCATTTTTGCAGATAAAATAAAAGAAGATGGGTTGGCAGCCTGCTTTCCAGCAATGTCAAAAGCTGCTCCATGAACAGGCTCAAACAAGGCAAAATCATCTCCTATGTTTGCTGCTGGGGCCATCCCGAGTCCACCTGCAACCTGAGCTGCCTCGTCAGATAGAATATCTCCAAACAAGTTAGTTGTTACTATTACATCAAATGATTCTGGCTGCCTGATTAGATTCATGGCACATGCATCAACGTACATATTTTCAAACACGATGTCTGGAAAATTCTTTGCTACCTGATAACATGATCTTGCAAAAAGTCCATCTGTTTTTCTCATGACGTTTGACTTGTGAACACAGGTTACTTTTTTTTGCTTATTTCTTTGGCCTGCAGTAATACAAGCATATTTTGCAATACGCTTTGAGGCATATTCTGATATAGTCCTCAATGCGACTGCAGAGTTGCCCACCTCAAACTCCATTCCTGTGTAGAGGTCTTCTGTGTTTTCTCTTACTATGACTAGATCAATATTTTCTTTAAGAGATGTCATGCCGGGATATGATTTTGATGGTCTTATGTTGGCATAAAGATCTAATGCTCTTCGTAAGAACACAATCACATCAGCGGCGCATTCTCCTACTGGCGCTTTTAGGCATGCATCAGATCTTCTTATTATATCAAGAGCTGAATCAGGAAGTGCCTTACCTGTTTTTTTTAATGTGCCGTCACCAGCCTCAACGATATTGATTTCTAACTTTAATCCAATCTTGTCACTTATTGAATGTAATATGTCTGTGATGGATTCTGATAACTCCTGGCCTATGCCGTCCCCAGTTATGAGGGATATTTTATACATCTAACGCCCCATGTTTTTTTGTTTGAGAATTTTTTTGAGCATTATTCTGTTTATACCATCAATCATAGCCTGAACACTTGTTATTACAATATCCTCGCCGATAGATTTTGCAGAAGCATTGTTACCATGTGCATCTTCGACCTTTATTGTTACTTCGCATAATGCCTCTGAACCACCAGAAATAGAATCCAATTTGTATTCTTTAATTCTGACTTTGGAAGTCTCGCCAGTAATCTTTTGTATTGCGTTAATTGATGCGTCTACAGGACCGACACCATAATCAGTTCCTATGAAATCCTTTCCTTCTATGTTTAATTTGACAAACGCGTACGGCATATTACCAATTCCGGTGGACACTGAGAATCCTGTTAGATGAACTAGTCTTTTCAGTCCTTCCTGGTGCATCACTTCGCCTGAAATCGATAATAATTCTACATCTGTGACCTGCTTTCCTTGGTCTCCTAATTTCTTGATCCTATCTAGAATCTCATGTGTCTGCTCCTTTGATGGTTGAATCCCATATTCTTCTAGCATTGCAGACACTCCATGTGTTCCAGCATGTTTTCCTACTTGGAACCAGCGTGTTCTGCCTACAAGTTCTGGACTAATTGGCTCATATGTTAATGGGTTGCTCAAGATCCCGTGGGTGTGAATTCCAGATTCATGTCCAAATGCATTTTCTCCAACTATGGCCTTGTTTGGTTGTACTTGAACTCCAACAATCTTTGAAACATATCTCGATGTATCGTAGAGAAGTTTGGTGTTGATATTTGTCTCAAATTTTTTGTCAAATTGTAGACATTGTAATGCCATGACGAATTCTTCAAGTGAAGCATTGCCTGCTCTCTCTCCAATGCCATTTATAGTGACATGTGCACATTGTGCTCCAGATTGAATTGCAGATATCGCATTTGCTACAGCTAATCCAAAGTCATTGTGACAATGAACACTGACAGGTAAGTGGGTGGCATCTATTGCATCCTTTGTAATCTCGGCTATATACTGCGGGGTTGAATAGCCAACCGTATCCGGTATATCTATTCTATCTGTCCCAGCTTCTGTAACTGCTCTGAAAACTTTTTTAAGAAATTCTCTATCAGTTCTTGTTGCATCTTCTGCAGAAAATTCAACCTGTAATCCCAGTGATTTTGCGTACTCTACTGCCTCTACTGCTTTTGTGACTACCTGCTCACGTGTGAGATTGAGTTTGTATCTTAGATGAATGTCAGATGTTGCAATGAACGTGTGAATATATTTTAATCCTGCTGTAACTGCGGCATCAATATCTTTTTTCTCAGTTCTTGCCAAACCACAAATCTCTGCTTTAAGACCAGCGTAAGCTATGTCCTTCACTGCTTTTCTCTCACCATCTGAGATTATTGGAAAACCGGCTTCTATTGCGTCTACACCCAATTCATCTAATTTTTGAGCAATTGCAAGTTTTTGCTCTGGTGTTAGCGCAATGCCAGGTGTTTGTTCCCCATCTCTCAAAGTGGTGTCAAAAATTCTAACTCTCATTACCTACTCCTCTCTCCAGTGCACACATACCAGTTCTTGCTATTTCAAGTATGCCATATCCTCTTACAAGATCTTCAAACGCGTTGATTCTATCAGGAGTTGCTGTAATCTCAACAACAATCGATGATCTTCTTACGTCATGAACATTACATTTGAAAGCATTTGCAAGATCAGTTATTTCCATGACGTCTGATGGCTTCAGTATTTTTATCTTCATCAATACTAGTTCACGATATATGCTTTTTTTCTCATCTAGTAGTTTAACTTCTACAGTGTCTATCATCTTGTCAAGTTGCTTGACTATCTGACTAAGTTGTTTCTCATCAGCTGATGTTGTAATGGTCATTCTGGAAAACTCTGGATTTTCTGTTATGCCAACAGATATGCTATCTATGTTGTAATTCCTTGATCTGAAGAGGTTTGTAACTTTGAATAGTACGCCTGGTTTATTTTCTACAAGTACTGAAATTATGGACCACATTTGTATCACTATGATGGCAAGATCATGTCTTTGAGTGATGTTCCAGGAGCAACAAATGGTAAAACGTCCTCTTGAGGATCAATTGGAATATCTATGACTGTTGCTATGTTGCTTTTAAGCGCTGTCTGAACTGCCTTTCCAATCTCATCTATGCTCTGAGCTCTTATGCCCTGAGCTCCGTAAGATTCAGCCAGCTTGACATAATCTGGACAATTTTTCAGGTCTATCCCAATCATGCGTCTGTCATAGAATGTTCTCTGCCATTGTGCAACCATTCCAAGCGAAAAGTTGTTTAACAAAAATACTATCACAGGCAAGTCATCTAGTACTGAGACGGCAAGTGAATTTTCAGTCATATTGAAGCTTCCTTCCCCTGCTATGTCAACTACTGGTACATCTGGTCTGGCAGCCTTGGCGCCAATCGCTGCTGGAAACCCCCATCCCATAGTGCCAAGACCGGTAGAGCTAAAGAAAGTCCCTGGATGTATCACATCAAAAAATAATGATGCCCACATTTGGTGTTGACCTACTTCAGTTGTCACAATTGACTGTGAAGGAAGAGTCTCTCTTAGTTTTCTTAGAACTTTTGCAGCACCTAATGGATGGGAATGAAGTTTTAGATTCTGTCTAAAGTATTCTCTTGTCTCATTGACACGTTTTAACCATGGGTTGTCTCCTTCCCGCTTGATGGCTTTCTGGATTAGCATTTTTACCATTATCCTAAGAGACGCTTTTATGTCTCCAACTATTGCTATGTGTGTAGTCTGATTCTTTCCTATCTCGGCTGGATCTACATCCATGTGTATTATTTTGAGATTTTTTTCGAATTCTTCAAATGTTCCAACTGATCTATCTGAAAATCTAGAACCACATGCAAGTACGCAATCAGCTTCTACCATGATCTTGTTGGCCTCTGCGTGACCATGCATTCCTATGGGTCCTAGTGAAAGAGGATGATTTTCTGGAAATGACCCCTTTCCTTTGAATGTCGTTACCACTGGAATCATTAGCATCTCTGCTATTGATTGAAGTTCTGCAAAAGCTCCCGAAATTATTACTCCGCCTCCCGCCAAGATTACGGGTCTCTCAGAAGCAAGTAACATGTCTATTGATCTCTCAATTTCTCTAATATCGGGATCCACCCACGGGTGATATCCTCTTATTTTTACCTCTGAGGGAAATGTAACCTCTGCTTCATTTTGCTGAACATCTTTTGGAATGTCAATTAGCACCGGGCCAGGTCTACCGGTGGATGAAATGTAAAATGCTTTTTTTACTACTTCGGGGATTTCTGCCACTGTCATGGGTTGAAATGCATATTTTACTATGGGATTTGAAATCCCTATTATGTCGCTTTCTTGAAATGCGTCTCTTCCAATCATTTTTGTTGGAACCTGCCCCGTAACTGCAATCATTGGGGAAGAATCTGCCTGGGCAGTTGCAATACCTGTTACAATATTTGTCGCGCCTGGACCTGAAGTTGCAAAGCACACTCCTGGTCTTCTGCTAACTCTTCCAAAGCCATCTGCCATATGGGATGCTGATTGTTCATGCCTGACAAGTATATGTCGAATGTTGCTCTTGTAGAGCTCATCATATATTGGAAGATTGGCTCCTCCTGGTAGTCCGAAGACTATGTTTGCGCCCTCTTTTTCGAGGGCAACCATTAATGATCTAGCACCTGACATTTTTTCCATAATTTTTTCAACTCCAACTAGCTGTGATCTACAGCATAAGGTCGACTAGCAGCAAAATCCTCGAAATGCTTGCCGAGCCTCCTAACTTCATTTTAGTCTATATTTTTTCATATGAAATAATTTATAAATATTGCTAGTAAAATTGAACAAAATTATTAAAAAGCGTGCTGCCGCACTAAGAATATTTCAACATCCAAGGTAGATTTGACTCTGGACATTTCACAAGACTTAACTAGAATTATCTCAAACAGTATCGAATTTGGGCGACAAAGACGAGATAATGGATGTAATTGTAACTTTTTTCAATGCTGGTAAAACAAAGAACTTAGCTCCATTAAGTATGATCCAGCTTGATGATCAGAGATTTTCAAGTTATAGTGATATTCCACCGTTTGACCTAAAAGACTATGCAACTACTATTGCACTGCAGCAGCTAAGATTTGTCAGCATATCTGATTATGAATATGAAATTAAAAATACCAAAGTTGACATATTTGATAATTGTGCGGTGGTAACTTTTACCATCAGGCAAACAGGTATGATCGTCGATAACTATAGCTTTAGAGGCCAACATCTCTCCATGGATAGTAGGGGAACTTTTGTTCTGATCAAGTCACAAAAGTGGAAGATTGTACACGTGCACTTGTCTAGGATTTCTGATTAGATCTAATAACCTGTTTTCTGGCGTCCTTTAACGTGTTAAACATTTCATGAGCTTCCTTTACTGTCATATTTTGGTGTACTATTGCTTTTACAGCTTTAATCATTGCAACGGGATAATCTGATTGCCAGATGTTTCTTCCCATGTCTACTCCGGCCGCACCTGACTGTATGGCATCGAAGGTAAGTTTTAGCGCATCTAATTCTGTTGCTAATTTTGGCCCTCCTGCAATTATGACTGGTACAGGACAAGCCCTTACAACTTTTTCAAAACTCTCACAATAATATGTTTTTACTAAATGTGCTCCAAATTCAGCAGCTATTCTACATGCAAGACCTAAATATCGCGCATCTCGTTTTTCTAATTCTTTTCCTACTGCAGTAACGGCAAGAACTGGTATTCCGTATTCCTCACCTTCATTTACTAGATTGCCCAGATTTACAAGTGATTCATGTTCGTGTGGGGCACCTACAAATATTGACATTGCAAGTGCTGATACATTCAATTTGATTGCATCCTTTACAGATGTTGTTATTTTTTCATTTGACAAGTCTTTACCAATTATGCTGGCACCTCCTGAAACTCTGAGTACTACTGGTACTGGATATGTTGCATCTACGGAGGTTCTTAAAACACCACGTGTTAACATTAAAGAGTCAGCATAAGACAACAATGGGGAGATAGTCTTTCTTGGTTCCTCGAGTCTTTCTGTAGGGCCTAGAAAATAACCATGATCCACTGCGAGCATTACTCCTCGTTTATCGTGAGGTTTTATTATTCGTGCAAGACGATTTTTTAATCCCCAATCCATATCTTCTTCCAAAAAATTTGCCTTAGTTAAGCCTTTCTGAATTTGTCACAATTATCTTCATCGAGTCATTTCCTTGATGTGCGTATTCGAGTGCCTTGGAAGATTCTGAAAGATCAAATCTATGTGTGATCAATTTATTTACATTTATTTTTTTTTCTTCTATTAGCTTGAATGCTGTATTTGTATCAATCTCAGATGCCGCATAACTCGGTGTTACGGTAATTTCTCTTGAGTATATTTTACTCATGTCAATGGACATCTTTGCATTTTTTGATGGCACTCCGAAAAGAACAACAGTTCCGCCTTTTCTGACGATCTCTATTGATTGTGCAATAGCGTTTAGACTCCCAGTAGACACAATTGCGATATCTACTCCCATGTTCTGTGTCTTGGCAAAAATTTTTTGGTTCGCGTTAGGATCCGTAGAAAGTATAGATTCTGTTATTCCAAATTGGTTGGCAAAACTTAATCTAAAGTCGTTGATATCAAAACAAAAAATGTCTTTTATTCCAAAAATCTTGCTTAGCATGACATGCATCATGCCAGTAGGCCCTGCACCTAGGACTGCAATCGAGTTCACCTGCTTGAATTTTATTTTATTCCATGCTCTCACACAGCACGCGAGAGGTTCTATCATGGCAGCCTCGTCGAAGCTTACATGATCGGGTATTTTTATCACTCCGCCATGAGACACATTCCAATCTGGAACGAGGAATTTCTCAGCTAGACCGCATGGGCTGAGGTTTGTTTCAGAATATTTTTGACACATTGTTTCATTCCCATGCAAACAAAAGTAACATGAGTGGCATGGTACATGATGGTGTACAAAAACCCTATCTCCTTTTTTGAATTCTTTTACATTGACCCCTACCTCTGACACTATCCCTGATGGCTCATGACCTAGCCTCATGGATGGTTGACTGTATTGACCGTAGATCTTTTCTAGGTCTGATCCGCATATACCACAAGACTTCATTGTTACTGTGATATCATTACCTTTCACTTGTGGACTCTCCATGTTTTTAATCTCAACATTTGATGGCCCCTTTACATAAGCTGCTTTCATATTCTAATCTTGGATAACTTTGAATTCTTTCTTATTTGTATTCACTGATTTGATACTAGATAATTATTTGAACATTTTTTAATAGATGATATATTTTATCTTGAATTTTAGATCTATTGGTAAAAAATAGTGACTGTGAACTAAAAAATCAAAAAAGATCGATGAAACGCGTAGTTTTTCTAGATGGCAATTAAATTAGGCTTTTCTTCTGACAATATTCGTTATGGATTTATGGCATGATATTGAAACAGGCCCTAAAGTGCCATCAATCTTGAATGTGATAGTGGAGATACCAAAAGGTTCACAGAACAAGTACGAGTATGATAAAAAAAATAACATTATAAAACTAGACAGGGTTCTTTTCTCGCCATTGTATTATCCTGGTGATTATGGGATAATTCCACAGACTTATGCTGAAGATAATGATCCCCTAGACGCGCTAGTTTTAGTTACAAATCCTACTTTTCCTGGAATTCTAATAGAAGCAAGACCAATTGGCTTGCTGAGAATGAAAGATTCAAACCAGATTGATAACAAGATTCTCTGTGTGGCAAAAGATGATCCGAGATATGCTGGTCTGAAAGACATCACTGATCTGGAAAAACACCACCTGAAGGAAATAGCTCATTTCTTTCAGGTTTACAAACAACTAGAAGGAAAGAAAGTCGAGATTGTAGGCTGGAAGAATGCTGAAAGCGCAAAGAAGGTTGTGATCAGTGCGGTAAAACTCTATCAAAAGACCTTCAAAAAGTCATACCTGATCTGAGTCGTACATTTTATTCAAATACCAAATAGTCTTAAACCTGTATTGTGACAACATCCCATGAAAGAAGGAGATATAGCACCTGACTTTGAGCTTGTCGCAAATGACGGCAATACTATAAAACTAGATTCGTTTAGAGGAAGAAAAAACGTAGTGCTTTGTTTTTATCCGAAAAATCGTCTATTTGCATGCCCCTCAAAAAAAATCTTTCAGATGGCTGAGGCTACAATACGTGCCTATCCTGAGATTCTAGAACACAATGCCGAGCTTTTCGCAATATCAACCGATACAGTTGAAGACCAGAAAAAATTCGTTAACGAATACAGTATTCCATATCTGCATCTAAGTGATGCATCCAAGTCTACCTGCAAGATATATGCTGGACTGAATTTGGCAGGACTTGCGAAACGGTCCACTTTTATAATAAATAAAGATGGGCGAATTGTACAGATATTTCGAGATGTAAATGTAGCGTCACATGGACAAGAAATAATTCAGGCATTACAATCTCTGAACTGATTTTCCCCTTTTCAATAAATTTTTAAAGATCTGAAATTAGAATGGATCATGTTAGATCTTGTTGCAAAAAAACTATTCCTTACTAGGGGTAAGGGTGTACATCCGGATAGGCTAACAAGCTTTGAGTATGCGTTACGTGACGCTGGAATTGCAGGCACTAATATTGTCCTAATTTCAAGTATCTTTCCACCTGGCGCCAAACTAATCTCCAAAGCAGAGGGCCTCAAATTGATAAGACCGGGCAGCGTGCAGTTTGTGATCTACGCAAGAAATGATACTAACGAACCACATAGACTTTTGGCTTCATCTGTAGGAGTCGCAGCACCAAAAGATACCACAAAATATGGATATCTTTCTGAATATCATTCATTTGGTGAAACAGAAAAAGAAGCAGGTGAATATGCTGAAGATATTGCAGCACAGATGTTGGCATCGTCGTTAGGGATAGAGTTTGACGTAAACAAGAGTTGGGATGAAAAAAAACAACAGTGGAAAATATCAGGACAAATATATAAAACAAGAAACATAACTCAAAGTGCTGTAGGTGATCCACAAGGAAGATGGACAACAGTCTTTTCAGCTGCGGTCTTGATACTCTAGATTATTTTCTTCTTATGAAAAGATAAACTGCCGCGCCACCTGCAATTATAATTCCTATTAACGCATATGTTGAATAATCAGGTCCAGTATGATTGGTACTGGACGTATTGCTTGAATTTGTTAATGACTGGGTTGCACTACCTGATCCTATTGTAAGTGACAAATCATCACTTGTTGCATATGTTGTTGTTCCAAAAAGGTAAATCCCAGTAATATGCTGTCCTGAACCTGGGTCAAATATCCAACCTGGTTGACTTAGGTTTGTTGGAACATTTTGGCCATTTCTAAATGTAGTTGGAACTATGCCACCTCCATGACTTGTTATGGCAGTATAATTATTTGATATGATTGAAAGCTCAAAGAGTGAATTGAGTGGAAAGAAACCTCCACTAAAATAAGATGATCTATTTAACGTACTTATGCCAAAAAGATCTAGAGGTTTAATGGATGTCACTTCACCCTTGATTGGTGATTGCTTTGATACTTGTAACTGATAGATTGACTGACCGCTGGTTGTTGGGGTTATTACAAAAGTGACAGTAGAGTTAGAAGAATCAGCCATCTTCTTCGCAACATCATAAAATCCGCCTGCGTTTCGTATCTGTGCTGGCATGAGGATTGATGTCAATTGATCAAACAGATATGAGGATTTTTCCTGTGATGCGGTATAAATAACTGAAATTGTTTTATTGCCTGCTACTGAACCTGATGTGCCAAGATCTTTACTTAATTCTCCCTTTGGATGTACATATGCAGAATTAAAGGACGCATCCAACAAAAATGCCTTGTTGATATCATTGATCAAAGTATTGCCAATTGCCTTTGAAGTATTTTGTATTTTTGTAATGTTATAGCTTTCTATCAATGATGGTGAATAGATGGTTATTATGACGCACATTTGGTCAGTGACTCCAAGCTGACATGAATTTGCGTTAGTTATTGCAACTGATGTGACATTTGCGGCATTGGCGATTTTTTCATCCAATGCAGTGGGAACGCGCATTTCAAGAGGACTGGTACTACTCAGTGTGATAAACGCAGTAGTCTGGTTTTGTACTTTTTCATCAACAAGAACTTGAGCAGTTTCGCGATATGTTGCAAGTTGAGGTTGTTGCGCATACGAACTTGAAATTGAACCCATTAAAACTATAAAAATCAGCAGTGCTGTGATGACCGATTTCATTTATTGTCATTTTTGATCTCGAATTATTAAGTCTACCCACGTAATTTTTCTATCTTGATTGCAAAACGCTGGAATGGTTCTTCTTTGAAGTGATCTTTGCATACAAGCATGGTCTCTTGAGGATCTGGACCACAGTCATAAATGATCAAATACTCTGGTTTTTTATTGCAGCATCGAGGGTATTTCACTTATAACTTAGTTGTTGTTATAAAATAAAATAGTTTCAGATCTGTTCCAAATAGTCTTCACATGGGCGTGCCCACGCCTCAAATAGTTTAAATTATAATGTATTATTTAGATTGTTGACATCGGTTCAAACCGTAGGGGAACATGTCTGGCAGCTGGGGGCGCTTGGCTGCCAGACGATTTTAATCTATTACTTTTTCAAGCCTTCGAATCTGATTTTTGATATAGTCAAATCCTTCCTGCCAAAATTTTTTAGATGATATATCTATATCGTACCCTTGTAGTAATTCCTCAGGTTTTTTTGCTCCTCCGGCAGCAAGGATCTTCACATAAGTGGACGCAAACGATTGTCCTTCCTTTTTGTATCGCTGGAATAAAGAAAGTGACAATAGATTTCCAAATGAATACGAGTAACAATAGAAAGGAGAATGAAAGAAGTGAGGGATGCAAGTCCATTCTACTGCAAAATCTGGAGAAATGGAAAGAGATGACCCAAATTGCGCTTTTAATGTTTTCATGTATTCGTCAGATATGTCTTGCACCGTTGCATTTTCTCCTATTTTCTGATGTGCGTCTATTTCAAAAACCGTAAAGTATGCCTGTCTTCCAACGGTAGCATAAAGATCATCAATATGTTCAACCAAGATTGCTTGCCGCTCTTCATCTGAAACCTGATTTAAAATTCTGTCAAATAGTAACATCTCAGAAAACGTAGATGCGGTTTCCGCTAATGGTAAGGATGCCTCTTGTATGAAAATTGATTTGTCCGATGCGGCAATGCTGTGTACGGCATGTCCTAATTCATGTGCCATGGTAAAGACATCGTTGGCTCTTCCTTTGAAATTTAGTAAAACAAATGGCGTTATCTTTGGTGCTATTGTACTACAAAAGGCTCCGCTTCTCTTACCGGTTCTTATCTGGGAATCTACATGATCTTCTGTAAATACTTTTTTTGCAAATTTTCCTAAAATGGGACTAAAACTATCAAGAGTTTGAAGTACTGTTGTCACTGCCTTGTCATATGTGTATTTTTTTTCTTCTTTTTTCTGGATGGGTGCATACAAGTCATATCTTTGTAACTTCTTCATTTTTAGAATACGTCCCTTTAATGAGAAAAATCTTCGAAATACATCTGCATTACTTCTACACACTGAGATGAGCGACTCGACGGTTTTGTCGTCTACGTCATTTCCTATGTTTCTTACAGATATGGGCGATGCGTATCCTCGAATTTGAATACACTCATCTTTCCAATTCAGCACAATATTTTGATATATCTCACCCAGCACTCCTTTATTCTTGTCAAATTGAGACAAAAGTGATTTGTATGCAATCTCGCGTGTTTTTGCTTTTGGACTTCTTACAAGTTGGGTGATCTCTTCTCTAGTGTAGATTCTTGTTTTTCCGTCAATTTTTACAGTAAATTGGAATGCATTAGTAATTTTATCGTACAGTTTTACAAGTGCAGAATGGCCAGTCACATCTAATGTGTTTATTATCTTCTCTTCAGGCTCTGATAATGAATATCTTGCCAATGTTCTTTTATGTCTGAGAAACTCATGAAGTTCGCCTGTATTTTGCATTAGTCTCTGTGCATTTTTTTCATCAAGTTGTTTCTTCCACCATTGATCAAAAAACAAAGTACGATTATCAATTTCCGCACCAAATTTTCTCATTTTTGTAAGAAGTGAAGTTATCTTGTCAGACTGGGTATCAGAAGAATATTCTAGTGATGCATAGCCTGAAACAATGCCAAACTTTTCTGATATATCTTCCAAGGCATGGAGTATGAAAATAAATTTTTTTTCTGAAATATTAGGAGTGAGATTTTTCTTATTTTTTTCAAATTCTTTGACTCTGGATTCTATCTCTTGCAGTCTATCCTTAAATGAGGTAGAGTAAGGATCATCTACAAGTTCGCTTAGATCCCATTTGTCTATCTTGTAAGGTCGCATTCATTTTATTCCTTGATTGTTATTAAAATACTATATGGCAAAAACTAGAAATGAATTCTACTATCAATCAAGTTTCATTAGAATAATGTTCAATTGTTTTTGATCAAATGATTCTACTAGTACAACTTATACGCGGGTCTTATATAGTAAAATTGCCATATTGTGTCATGAGCGGCATGATTGCATGGAAATGTTACCGATGCAATTTGGTTTTCAAGGACCAATCTCATGTTATAATGCATGATGAGGTTTCACGACACGATGCAATAGAAGTAAAACTAGCTACGGTGTAAATAATTTTTTCTGGCTTATGACGAATACTCCAGGTTGATGTTGGCAAGTATTAATTTGGCCTCATAGATCCACTAACGGGTAATCGTCTTTACCATGAAATCCATGACGGCCTATCTGGGTCTATGCAAGAAAGAAAAAGAGAGACAAAGTAAATAATGCACATAAAGACGTGATAATGGAGGTACACTGTCGCACTAATATATTCTAATATTCTTTTTGTGCATTACTTATTGAAAAGTCTAGGAAATCAAAGCACCTGTATGTGAAATCTGACAAGTGTTGCAAATATCTTCCAATTCATATTTTGCTAATACAGAAAATGTGGAAACTAATCAGAATTAAAAATAGAAAAATGAAAGATCTAGAGCTTTGGTAAGCCTCTAGTCTTTGCTGTGAATGCAATTACGCTAATAATTGCAATTACAAGAACTAGTGACGCTATAGGACCAAATTCAGGTACTGTTTGATTTCCAGACATTGTGCTATTTCCAGTTGCGTTCATACCTGTCGTATTGTTTCCTAAAGGTGTAGTTTGTGAACTAGTTGTAGATCCTGTTCCAACAATCACTTGTGCTGTCATCCATGGATGTACCATGCAAAAGTAATTGTACGTTCCAGCTGTTGTGAAAGGAGGAGACGTAAATGTACTTCCAGCCTTTATCAAACTGCTGTCCCATACAGTGCCAGTCTGATTGTCAGATGGTTTTCCGCTTGTAGCGGTGTGTCCAACAGTATCTGCGTTTGTCCACGTAACTGTATCACCTACGTTTACATTTACCACATTTGGATCAAAGCAGCTTGTTGCTGAACAGGTACCATTAGTTGCGCTTGCCCCTTTGCTGATTGTTACCTGGGCATTAGCCGCAAAAGCTTGTGGAGCTATTGCAATAATGGCAACTAGTGCCAAAACACCCAACAGTGCGCCCATTGGTTTTGACTTCATCGGATTGTTTGACAAATTAGGGCATTATAAAGGCTCTCGTTTTTAGTATTAGTCATTTGAGCATATTGCAATATCTCGATGGCATATGCTGTGATCTCTGAAAAATTTGTTTAAATAATTTTGAAGTTTTATAATAAAAGAGGGTTGGCTAAAATCTATCGTATCTAGCCCTTTCAACATCTCGTTCGTCTTTAGTTGCCTTTTTCCACTCCTTGTAATGTTCTTTGCATAGTACTGTTTTCTTTCCAACGTCTGAGATACTCAAGCCGGTGCCTTCCACCTTGGAAGTAGTCAAAGAACGTAGGCCATCTTTATCACACCCAATAACATTACACTTTGCACCTTTAGCTATGATGCCCATGAAAGTTATTCTACCTTATGTTATTTGAGTATTTTTGGCCAATTTGTGAATAGCGTAAATGCTTTAATCCTAAAGAACGATTGAAAGTCAAGATGCTTAACAATTTCAGAGATAGTCTGAAACCCATTCTACAGAACATAGGGAAATTCTTTGCTTCTACTGGTCTTTCTGCAAATTTCTGGACTTCGGTGGGTCTTGTATTTGCATTTGCGTCAGCGATAGTCTACGGAATTCATTTTTCATATTCATTTGTAATGGGTGGTATCTTCCTTTTAATTTCTGGATTTTTTGATATTGTGGATGGTCAAGTAGCAAGGATTACAGGAAAAACATCTAAAAAAGGCGCCTTTTTAGATTCTGTTTTTGATAAGGTTGCAGAAGTAGCAATATTTCTTGGCATACTAGTTGGAAATTATTCTGAAGGATATCTAGTTCTTTTAGCCATCACGCTATCATTACTTGTAAGTTACACTAGGGCAAGAGCAGAATCACTAGGTGTTAAGCTACAGGGAATTGGAATAGGAGAACGAGCTGAAAGATTACTTGTAATAGCATTAGTCGGAATGGCAGGTGCAGTTTTTCTTAATTATGCTGTCATCATAGTAATTATTATCGCGGGAATAACATTTGTTCAAAGAATTATTGCGACATCTAAAAAGATAAACGCCTAGCGTAGTCTGCCAGTTTGACGTCTGGAATCGGCTGATCTGATCTTTAGTATGCCAAAATGAATTGCACATGATATGCAATAATGCTTCAATACCGTAGGTGAGGCAATGTAAGTTCCTTGTGCACGAAGCTCCTTAGCCAGACTGTGTTCCACAAGGTTCAATCTTGATGTTACTTTCTTTGCCTTGTCACGTGGTACGGTCGCGCCACAGTTTGAACACTGTACCCGATCAGATGATCCTTTTCCTCCTTTCTTTCTCCCTCTACTTGCACGCTTTAATGGCATATGTGATACCTGTAACGTGCCTCTAAATAAACGCATTTGACTGGTCAACTTTATAATGACTGTATTGATTATTCGTCACGAAATTTGAGATGCCTACAACTTAACGCTGTGCATGTGTGTTACGTATCAAAGTTCTAATGTGAAAACAATCATGGAAAAATGTCAGGCAATTTACATTTTCTATCTCAAAAGACAAACTAAGAAAAAGAACTAAATGGAAAGGTAGTCGGTACTAAACCATGAAACTTGCGATACTGTCACATTGTACTATAGATGAGATATCAAGAAATGGGCAAGTGGTGGAAACACCTGGCGGACCTGCTGCATATTGTGGAATTACTGCAAAAAAAATGAAATTTGACGTGGAACTGCAAACTAGAGTTGGGCTTGATTTCAAATTCAAGCAAGACCTTGAGACTCGGGGATTATTTATTCCACCTAACGCATCTTCAAATAATCCCACTACACGTTTTTCACTAAACATTCTTGGCGAAGAACGAGAGTTATACCTCAAGGCAAAATGTGATCAAATAGAATTTAGTAATTCTGACGTAGACGGTTTCATTGTAAGTCCGGTCTTTGATGAAGTATCAGAGGAAACACTTGATCAAGTAAGGGATAACTCTGATTTTTTTCTACTTGATCCGCAAGGATTCTTACGTCGTATTGATGATAACGGCATGATATATCTTGAAAAAACGTCGCTTGACATATCCAAAATAACTGCTATTAAAACAGATCCAGATGAAGCTTTCTATCTTACAGGTTTACAAGAAAAGGAAGCAATGCTTGCATTGCAAAAGAAAGGAGTAAAACATGTTCTTTATACTAACAAACAAGATATAACAATGCTAGTCAAAGACAGGTTGTATAATTTACGTATTCCAAATATGGAGATCGGTGATACAACTGGTGTAGGAGACATATTCTGTGCCGCATTTGCATGTTCATATTTGAAAGAAAAAGATTCTCTATGGGCTATTTGTTTTGCAGTTGGGGCAGCTCAGGCTGCATTAGAAACAAAAGCCACCGGTATATCAAAAATACCAAATTTAGGTACCATGCAACAAAATGCAGCATATCTGTACAATCTGGTAAAGTTCTCACAAGTTTAGGCTTTTATTGTGTAGGGGTTTAGTCTATTGTGTGAAAGTGGCCATTTACAGTCAAGATCAAGACCAGACTGTAAAGTCGGTCAAGCAATCACTTGAAAGTCATGGAATTGAGTCAGGGATTATTACTAACAAAGCATTTGGAAAAGAGATTGACTATGTGATTGTAACTGGGGGCGACCGTGGAGTAAGATCATATTTTCATCGTTTTATTAATAGTACTATACCTGTATTGGGAATCAATGAGTTTGAATCAAGTGGTTATCTGGCCCAAACCGATCTTAAAGAATTTCCAATTTATCTTAATAGGCTAAAAAAAAGCGATTTTACGATAGAACATCTAACTAGAGTGGGAGTTAAAATAGATGGCAAAAATATTTATCCTGCACTAAATGATGTGGCAATTTTTTCTTCAAAGAGCGCAACTTTGGTGGAACATGTCTTGCGTGTAAACGGTGAGGAGTTCTGGCATGATAGTAGCGATGGTTTGATTGTGTCCACTCCTATTGGCTCATCTGCATATTCAATGTCTGCTGGTGGACCTGCAGTCTACCAAGGTTCCAAGGTGTTTTGTATAGTTTCAGTAAACTCTCTTGATATCACAAGACGCCCATTGATAGTACCAGAAGATAGCTTCATCGAGATTGATGACATATCGTCTAGTCTAAGATGTGAGGTTGTAGTGGATGGAAAAGATAGATTCAAAGTAGACAATATTGTGGAATGTACAAGTTTCCCACAATCGGCTAACATTATTCGTATGAAAAAGGATTCAACCACAGTTTCTGCCTTGGCAAAAAAAGTGCAACTCGCAGATGAGCTTTTAAATATGCCTCCAAGTTCGAAGTTACTACTTAAAACATTAGAGTATGAAGGTTCTCTTACCCAAAAGGAACTGGTGGCAAAAACTCTTCTTCCAGATAGGACTGTGCGATTGGCGCTTAGACATTTGCTTGATAAGGGATATGTAAAAAGAAGAGTTTCACTTCGAGATACTAGGCAAAGAATATACGAAATTCCAAAATGACTAGGCATTAGAGGCAGCTCGTATGAATGCCTCAAAAGACTCCTCTGGGTATCCTGGCCTACTCCCAAATTCTGGATGAAATTGTATTCCTAGATAGAATGCATGATTTGGTATTTCGAGAATCTCCATGCGTTTTTTGTTATCACTATATCCTGAGAATTGCAGTCCTTTTGTATTAAATAATTCTAGATATTTTTGATTAAATTCGTATCTGTGTCTGTGTCTCTTAATGATGGTGCCTGATTTGTAAATCTTGAACCCAAGAGTGTTGTCCTCTACTTTGATCTCATTTGCGCCTAGCCTAAGAGAGCCACCTTTGTTTTCAATGAATTTTTGTTCTGGTAAAAGATCTATCACAGGATCTGGTGTGTCGGGATTGATTTCAGTTGAATTTGCACTTGGCAAACCGCATACATATCGACCAAATGCGACAGCGGCCAGCTGAAATCCAAAACATATGCCAAGGTATGGGATGTTTTTCTCTCGTGCAAAATTTGCTGTTCTTATTATTCCTTCAGCGCCACGTTCTCCAAATCCACCTGGAACAATAATCCCATTGTATTGCAAAAGTTTATCCATATTGCCATTCAACTCTTCCGAATCTATCCAGTCTATTGTTACATTTCTACCAATCTTAGCCCCGGCATGTTTTAGTGCATGGTTTACACTCACATAACTATCAGCTAACTTGACATACTTGCCAACCATTGCTATCTTTACCTGGTCTTTTACACTAACAAATGAATTCACTATGGCATTCCATTTGTCCCAATTAGTTGAGGTGTTTACAAGCCCAACCTTGCCAAATTTTTTAAAAATTACATCGACAATCCCTTGGTCATACAACATCTGTGGTACCATTAGTATGGATTCTACATCATGACATGAGAACACATCTTTTTCAGAAACATTAGAAAATAATGAAATTTTTCTCTTTGCGGAAGTCTCAAGCGGTCTGCTGCATCTTACCGCCATCAAGTCTGGCTGAATGCCGATTCTTCTTAGTTCCTGAACGCTATGCTGGGTAGGTTTTGTCTTTTGTTCTCCTACGACATCAAGAGATGGTGCTAATGTTACATGGACAAAAATCACGTTATCAGATCCGTCCTCTAATCTCATCTGTCTTAGTGCTTCTAGGAATGGTAAGCTTTCAATGTCACCTACGGTTCCTCCGCATTCTACAACCAGTACATCTAGGTTCTCACTCTTTGCAATGTCTCTGATCCTGTCCTTGATGGCGTCTGTTACATGGGGTATTATCTGAACACAAGCGCCCAAATACTCGCCGTGTCTCTCAGCCTCTATCACGCTTGAGTAGATCTGGGCTGTAGTGATGTTGTGTGTTCTTGGTATGTTTTGATTCAGGAATCGTTCATAATTTCCTATATCCATGTCACATTCTCCACCATCTTCAGTGACAAACACCTCGCCATGAGCTATCGGATTCATGGTTCCTGCGTCGTAATTCAGATAGGGATCAATCTTAACGCAGGAAACCTTCTGGTTTGAAAGTTGAAGAAGTTTTGCTATGGATGATGAAACAACTCCTTTGCCAAGTCCTGACATGACTCCGCCTGTTACAAAAATATATCTAGTTTCTGACTGCACGTATATGATGGATTGATGGTATTTTTATTTCTTATTCTGATATAGTTGCTTTTTTCAGACTTTTTGCAAATGTGACTATCTTTGATTGGATCTTTGTCTTGGGGGTTTTTTCAATTAAACGCAGAAATGCACTTGCTACAATTATGGCGTCAGCGCCTGCTTGTAAAATTAATTTTGCCTGTTCTGCATTATTAACCCCAAAACCTACGCCAAGGGGTATTTTACCATCTAGTATTCTCTTTGCATTTTTTATAGCATCAAGCGTATATTGCTGAAATTGTTTCTGTGCTCCGGTTGTGCCGTATACGGAAACCAAATATACAAAACCAGACGATGCCTTTGAAATTTTCTTTATTCGTTCTTCTGAAGTATTAGGAGAAATGAGGAAAATGGCATCCATGTTGTTTTTTCGAACGACATCGAGATAATGATCTGATTCTTCAACGGCCATATCTGGTAATATCAAACCATCAATTCCAGCTTTTTTCATAGTTGAAATGAACTTATCATATCCATGACTGTACACCAGATTCGTATATGTCATCAAGACAAGCGGTATATTGGATTCCATCCTAATTTTTTTTACCAAATTTACAAATCTATCAAAATTCATTCCCTTTTGCAATGCGCGAAAACTTGCATTTTGTATGACCGGACCATCTGCCAGTGGGTCTGAGAAAGGCAACCCAAGTTCAATAATGTCAGCCCCACCTTTTACCAGTCCCTGCACTGTCGATATTGTTTCCTTATCGCTAGGATAACCTGCCATGGCATATGCTATGAACGCTTTTTGGTTCTTGGCTTTAAGCTCTGAGAATCTATCTTGAATTCTTGACATTTTTGCTCAAATATTTCTCCACGACTTCAACATCTTTGTCACCGCGCCCAGACAAGGTAACTACGACAGTCTCACTCTTTGACATCTTTTTTGCCAGTTTCATTGCATACGCTACCGCATGTGACGACTCTAAGGCTGGTATGATTCCCTCATGTTTTGAAAGCATTAAGAAGGCATGTATGGCATCGCCATCACTTATGGTATCATATGTTACTCTTTTTGAATCCTTTAGATACGAATGTTCAGGTCCTACTCCGGGATAATCTAATCCGGCAGCTATACTGTGAGTATCTTGGATCTGTCCATGCTTATCTTGAAGCAGGTATGTTAACATGCCATGAAGAATTCCCTTTGATCCTGCGGTAAGTGTTGCAGAATGATGGTCTGTTCCAATTCCCTCTCCGCCAGCTTCTATACCGAACATGCGGGTATTCTCTTCATCAATAAGTGGATAAAATGTTCCAATCGCGTTTGATCCACCACCTACGCAAGCTACTACCGAATCAGGAGATTTTTTTTCCAGACCTTTCATCTGAGATAATATCTCCTTTCCTATCACTGCTTGAAAATCTCTAACCATTACTGGGTATGGATGAGGTCCAACAGCTGATCCTAAAAGATAGTATGTGGTCTTGACATTTGTTATCCAGTCTCGTATTGCTTCATTGATGGCATCTTTGAGGGTTTGCGTTCCCTCTTTTACGGGGTGTACCGCAGAACCTAATATCTTCATTCTAAAGACATTCAATTTCTGTCTCTGTGTATCTTTATATCCCATGTAAACTTCAGATTGCAATCCAAGAGTTGCACACGCCATGGCCGTTGCTACCCCGTGCTGACCGGCCCCTGTCTCTGCAATGATTCTTTTTTTCTTCATTCTTTTTGCTAAAAGACCCTGTCCTAAAGTATTGTTGATCTTGTGGGCCCCACCATGCAGTAGGTCTTCTCTTTTCAAGTAGATCTTAGCGCCTCCGACAAATTCGGAGAGGTTTTTAGCAAGGTAAAGGGGGGTTGGTCTTCCCGCATACTCCCGTAAATAATAATCTAATTCTTGTCTGAAGTCCTCATCATCTTTGAATTTCAGATATGCTTGTTCTAATTCTTCTACTGCTGGAAACAAAGTCTCAGGTATGAATCGGCCTCCAAATTCTCCAAATTTGCCATTTATTGGGTATTCTAATTTCATATTGCTAACACCAATCTTGCAACTAATCCCTTGATATCTTTACTCTTCATGACGCTACTGCCCACAAGGAAGGCGTTGGCGCCATATTTGCTTAGAAACCTGATATCGCGAGCCGTTTCTATGCCACTTTCAGATATGATTAACCTGTCATCTCTTTTTTGGTCTTTGAGAATTATCTCTGTTGTCTTTAGATCTATCTTTAATGTATCTAGATTACGATTGTTTATTCCAAGCAAGTCTGCATCAGTCATAATAGAATCTAGAAATTCATTTCTAGTATGTGATTCTATTAGTACAAGAAGATTCTTTTTGTGCGCGTAATCTACAAATTCATCTATTTCTTTCGCAAATTTTTTGTCAAAGACTGACTGAATTAAAAGAATAATGTCAGCCCCCAATTTTTCTGCAGCGTCCATCTGCACCTTATCTATGATTATATCCTTCATCAACAGGGGCACCTTGACATGTTCTCGGATTTCTGCAAAAAATTGAGGAGATCCGTGGAAAAGATAAGGCTGAGTTAAAACTGAGAGTCCTATGGCACCGCCTTCTATCATTGTTTTTGCTATTGTTACAGGATCTGAAATCTGTCGTATGTCTCCAAGTGATGGCGATGAAAATTTTACTTCTGTTATAAGCGATGCATGAGTATTTCTTCTAATCTCGTCTATGATGTTTTTATCAGATTTTGTCAGTTGGTGTTCTATGTTGTAAACTCCTTCATTGATTGCTTTCTGAGAATTTTCTACAAGTTTTTTTAGCATGTCTTTCAATTATTCTCCAACTCCTCCAATTTGCTAATATTGCCGCAATATTTGACAAAATTTCTAAAAAGGTCAAATGATTTTCCACTATGTATTGCATCAAACGCAATTTCTAACGCCTCGTCAAACTTATCTGAGACTCCACCTACGATAAGCCCGGCGGCGGCATTCAATACTGTAATGTCTATCATTGATTTTTTTCCAGTACCGTTTAGGACTGAAACAAATGATCGGATTGCTTCATCTCTAGTTGATATCTGAATGTCACTGAGGTTGGCTTTTGTCAGTCCAATCTCGGAAGGTTCCAGTACAAAATTATGAATTTCACCATTTTTTAAATGACAAATGTGATTCTTTGAAGTGGTAGATAATTCATCTAATCCGTCGCTAGAAATTACGGTCATTACATTCTCTGCACCGCGATACTGGAGTAGTGTTATGACTCGTTGCAAGTAAGCAGGTGTAAATACACCTACTAGCTGATTTTTGACTCGTGCTGGATTGCTCAAAGGACCAAGTAAATTAAAAGCAGTTCTTGTTCCTAATAGTTTTCTTGCCTCTGCAACATTTTTCATAGCAGGATGAAATTTCTGGGCAAACATAAATCCAACATTGAATTTTTCAATTATGTTTTTAATCTTGTTTGGTTCCATGTTAAGATCATATCCAAAATATTCGAATATGTCAGCACTGCCACTTATGCCAGAAGTCGATCTGTTTCCATGTTTAGCTACGTTTCCACCGCTCGCAGCAATGACAAACGAGGCAGCTGTTGAGACATTAAATGTACTCATTTTATCCCCCCCTGTGCCACATACATCGATTATTCTTCCATTGCATTTTGGTTCTATATGTATGGCATGCCCCTGCATCGTGTCAAGCATTGCCAAAAGCTCATCATTGGATTCTCCTTTTATCGCTAGATTCTTGAGAAAATTTGCTGTATCTTGGATAGTAGTCTTACCACCAAGTATATCATTCATGATATCGCGCATTTCATTATAGGATAGATCTTTGTTATCTGAAAGTTTTATTATTATTTCTGAAATCATTTTTTAATCAACTTTATGAAATTACTAAGAATCTTCTTGCCTTCTCCGGTCATCACAGATTCTGGATGGAATTGAACCCCTTCGATGAGGTATTTTTTGTGACTTATTGCCATTATCTCATTGTCGTCTTGTGCAACGGCTGTCACTTTGAGATCATCTGGAACTATTGTTTTGTCTCCTACAAGAGAATGATATCTTGTGGCCATAAATGGATTTTGAACTCCATTAAATAATGGGGACTCGTAATGTTTGACAGGGCTAGTTTTTCCATGTCTGATGTTTCCGGCATTTACAACTTTGCCTCCAAACGCATGTATTATCCCTTGATGCCCAAGACAAACTCCAAGAATTGGTTTTATGGGGCCTATCTCTCTTATCACCTTGGTACAAATTCCGAAATATTTTTCATCTTCAGGTGTTCCTGGACCAGGAGAGATAATTATTGCATCATAATTTCCTTTTTTAATTTCATCTAGTGTTATCTTGTCATTTCTAATTACGTCCGAGTTGACTCCTAATTCTCCTAGTAATTGAGCTATGTTGTACACAAACGAATCATAATTGTCAATAATTAAAAATTTCATTTAGTAGCCTCCTTCAATGCTGATATCATGGCATTTGCTTTGTGTTGAGTCTCCGTCCATTCATTTTCAACTATTGAATCAGAAACAATACCTGCACCAGTCTGTATGAAGCCCTGTGTTCCATTCATGAAAATCGTTCTTATGGCAATCGCAAAATCACAACATCCGTTAAAAGAGAAATATCCTACGGCTCCAGCATATGGTCCTCTTGCATCTGGTTCCAATTCGTCTATTATTTCCATAGCGCGAATCTTGGGAGCCCCAGATACAGTTCCAGCTGGAAATACTGCCTTGATGGCATCAAACATATCATATTTTTTGTCAAGTGTACCTACTACATGAGTCACCATGTGCTGTACATGACTGAACCTTTTTACTGCCATCAACTCTTTGACATATACAGAACCATATCTACAAACTCGCCCTATGTCGTTACGTCCTAGGTCTACTAACATAGTGTGCTCTGCCAATTCTTTTTCATCATGTAATAATTCCTCTTTCATAGATTCGTTTTTCTTTTCGTCGCTTGTGATTGGTCGCGTTCCAGCTATGGGAAATGTTTCAACAGTATTTCCAGTTATACGTAACAGCATTTCTGGGCTTGAGCCAATCATGGTTCTGTTATCCAACTTTACATGGTAAAGATATGGTGAAGGATTTATCTGTCTAAGTGATTTGTAGACTTTTAGAAGATCACCACTTGCATTAAAATTAAATTTTTTTGCAAGTACCACTTGAAAAATATCTCCATCATATATGTACTGCTTTGCTTTCTTTACCATTTTCTCAAAATATTCTCTATCTAGATTTTCTTTGATCTCAGATAAAGAAAATGTGCCAAAGTCTATATCGTCATAAGTTAGCCTGCTTATCATATTTGTATCATAATAAAAATAAAATGATTTTTTTTGTTTGTTATCGTAGAGAATTCCATCATTGTATATTCCAAATTCCATCACGGGCAAGATGTTTTCACCATGTGAGTTTGGAATTTTTTCCCACAATCTTATGGCGTCATAGTTAATGACTCCAACCGCGCCTCCTACATACCGGTATTTCTGATCAGTAACTTGATAGAGCAGTTTCTTAATTTCAGATAATGGATCTTTTGTTTCAATTATGGTAGATGTGCCATTTTTGTAATGAAGCATCACCCTATCGACAAAACACTTTACCGTGACTGTAGGATCAAACCCCATGATTGAAGTCTCTGCAAGTTCCTCCGGTCCAGTCAATGATTCAAAGAGGAAAGAATAATTGAATTTTCTTGAAATTTTATTATATAGATCAAATTGGGAACCAGAATAGTCTAGGGGTATTATCTTAAGGTTTGAATGCCCAAATATGGCCACCCATACAAACTCTCAGCTTGCTACTCTATTTAAAATTAGGTCCTTTTGCAACTGAGTAATTACGGTATAGTACGGTACCTTTATATGCAATTGAGATGATCTATAATACATGTCTCTAGTACTGGCTCCGCGCGTAGGTAGGAGCAAAACTCTACTCTTCCAAGAATTGTATTACTCTAAAAAAAGAATACCTATGAAATCGACTGTGAAAGAGGTAGTGTGTACTATATGCTATAATGGTCTAGATGATAGAATTTCTGTAACTGCCAAACAGGTGGGACAAAAAATACGATTTTTCTGTCAGAATCACATACCGAAAGATTACTGAAAACACGACCGAACTACCGTTACCACTTGGGTTTTGTTATTGCTCCTTCTGATGCGGAAGTAACAAGTGAGGCAAATTTTGCCAATACTCCTTTTTCATAATTTGGTTTCAGGGGTTTCCACTGTTTCCTTCTTTCAGCAAGATCGGTTTCAGGTACCATGATATCGATGCTGTTTTTTTCTATGTTGATCCTAATTTCATCGCCATTTCTTGCCAATGCGATATTTCCACCCACTGCAGCTTCTGGAGAGACATGCCCTATCATCAAACCTCGAGTGGCACCTGAAAATCTTCCATCTGTAACAAGAGCTACTTTCTCACCTAATTTTTGTCCAACTAGAGCGGCTGTCACCCCTAGCATTTCTCTCATACCGGGACCTCCTTTTGGGCCTTCATATCTAATTATTACTACATCATTTTCTTTAATCTCATGCCTTGATATTGCATCAAATGCGTCTTCTTCCTTGTCAAATATTCTGGCCTTGCCTATGAACTCTATCGTATGCATTCCGGCTACTTTTACAACTGCACCATCTGGAGCAAGAGAACCTCTAAGTATAGTTATGGTGCCTACATCATGAATTGGTTTTTCTATTGATTTTAAGACTTTTTGATTTTCGTCAAATGAAAGTTGTATTGAATTCAAATTTTGCCCCAATGTCTTTCCTGTAACAGTTAGGGTATTTTCATTTAAGAGGTTTTTTTTCTGTAGATTTTTCATTACTAGTGGTATTCCACCTATCTTGTCAAGATCTAGCATCACATAGAATCCTCCCGGTCGCATGTCTGCAATATGTGGCGTTCGTTTTCTTATTCTTTCAAAATCTTCAAGAGTTAGATGGACACCAATCTCTTTGGATAGAGCTAGCAGATGCAACACAGCATTTGTAGATCCTCCTACCGAATTTGCGATAGTTATTGCATTTTCAAATGCTTCATAGGTGAGAATGTCTTTTGGTCTTATTCCATTTTCGAGTAAATTCATTACAGCCTTGCCACTATTATAGACAAATTTTTCCCTCCTAGGATCCTCTGCAGGAGGTGACGCGCTTCCAGGCAATGCAAGTCCTATGGCTTCACTAATTGATGCCATGGTATTTGCAGTATACATTCCTCCACAAGAACCAGCGTTTGGGCAAGCTACATTTTCTAAATTCTTGAGAGCTTCAAGAGTTAACTGGCCGGCATCATATGCTCCAACTGCTTCATAAACATCTTGGACAGTAACCTGTTTTCCTTCATACACTCCAGGCATTATGGTTCCACCATAAACGAAAACTGATGGGATGTTCAATCTAGCCATGGCCATCATGGACCCTGGCAAGCTCTTATCACATCCTGCTATTCCTACAAGGCCATCATATTGATGTGCTCTGACCATTAATTCAATAGAATCTGCTATGACTTCTCTGCTTACTAGGGAAGACTTCATACCTTCATGACCCATAGCTATTCCATCGCTTACCGCAATTGTGGAAAACTCTCTGGGAGTTCCACCAGATTCCTGAACTCCTGCTTTTGCATGTAGAGCTAGTTTACCCAGATGAATGTTACACGGAGTGGCCTCATTGCCGGTATGCGATACTCCTATGAATGGTTTTTCAAGATCATCATCTGTTAATCCCATTGCCTTGTACATGGCTCTGTGGGGAGCTCTTGAGGCACCTACAACTACATTTCGACTTGATATTTCCATTATATTACAGAAGATCTAAATAATGGTATAATTTTAGCCTTCTTAAGAATCAATCAAGTTAATTTTGATTTTAATTGATGCGTATTTTAACCATAAAAAACTCTAATTGACTATCATGGATTTCTGGGGTTCAATAATAAATAAGATGTATTTGCTTGTTTGAATCTGTGTAATTGCTATATCTCAATGTTTTTCAATTATGCGCTCACAACTTATAAGACCTAATCCTGCTCTTATCTGTCTTGTTGTAATGATGGATGAAATATTTTTGGCAAACATGTATTATGGAATTTTATGACTCATGTCATCTAATCAATAAATTGTTTTTTCTGGTAAATGTGTAAATAATGCAAATCAAAGCATATGTGTTATTTTTGATATTAGTTGTGATAAAATAGTTATTTCAATTTAAACAAAACCTGCCTCTTTTTTACATATCTGTGAAACATTTGTGTATGAAATCATGAGATGCAACTGACCTGTTTACATGGGATAAATCATGATTTACATCATGACGCAGTAATTTGTATTGTTAACGGCGGAGATAATGCGTTGGGTTCTGTTACTCCCTGCCATACAAATATCTGGGCCGTGTATGTTCCAGGAGATTTTGGCATCCATGATTGACTTAAACTCATGTTCTGGTTAGGTAATAAAGAGCCTGTTATCCAAGATAATGAAAGAGTAATTCCATTGCTGTCTTGGATTTGTACAAGATAGGCAAATGCCTGATCCTTGTCTACTTTATTTGTGACATCTGATACAATTTGTATTTGTTGGTCGACCGATATTTTATGGAGCGTCTTACCTGTGGAATCTATTATTCTTGCATTGCTGGCAGGAACTCTTTCTAGCGGTGGTAGGATTTCACCAACTGTAGTTGTTGCAAATAATTGTGTTTGATCCGTTGAAGCATGTGGCGGTGGCAAAGTCCTATCGATGTATTCTCCTGTAACGGTGTCTCCATCTGATACATGTAATCTGTTTCCTGAAGAAGGGTACTGGGTGGTAAAATCTACTGTACCCTGAAATATGCCTGATCCTGCACTCGTTTCAATCATGGTAAGCTTGATACCGCTTAAATCTGAATCTGACCAGACACTTGTATCAAATTTACTTATTGTATCCGGACTTAAGCTCATATCTGGATCAACAATTTGTAATACTCCTTGACCATTTGAGGGATAGTCTTGTTGTAACCACTGGATTTCTCCCAGGTGCCAACGAATGAGTGCAGAGCCTGTCACAGTTTGATCTCTTGAATACTCAAAAGATACTGAGATTCCGTCATTTCCAGTGCTTGGAAGCATACCGTCTGTAGGACCGCATATTGTATTGCATGTGGACATGATACCTGATGGATTCTCACCATTTCCGTCTATTCCTACTGATCCTTTTTGACTAGGGTCGCCTGTAAGATCAACATACCCAGAAAAAATACCAGTGTTGACACCCGTCTCAACCAGTCTGTATGGTATACAATGTCCTGTGGTGCACACGCTTATTTTGTCATCTTGGGTATCACCGATAGTGTCAATCAAGTTTGGGTCGGAATTGAAATCTGGCGCATATATCGTAATGTTAACACGATCTGTCCATGAAAAGACTTTTTTATCAAACTGAATCGGTGTGCTGGTAATTGATGAAATAATCCCATTTTGGTTGGATTGTGCATCTACATGTGTAGGTACGTGCCAAATAATTGCAATAGAAATAATAAATAATGTTAAAGATAATGTTCCAAATCGCTGTGTTAATTTATTGATCAATCTGGTTCTTTAAAATAGGCAGTATGTTTTGTACTTTGTCATTTTGAATCAAAAACTCTTGGATTGGGTCAATTATTTCTTATTTAATTAACACATCTTCACAATTCCATGTGTTTTTAATAATTTTCAGTATTGTAACTACATTATGTTATGGTATACCGTATTATTGTTGATATCGAGTCTATTTTCCTTAACTGTCATTCCTGTATATGCTGAAGTGACATCATTACAAACTGATAGAGCATTATATGCTATAGATATGAATGTCTATTTTACAGGAACAGTGAGTAAAACGGATTCTCAAAAAGTGGTAAATCTTGAGATTCACGATCCTTACGGTAATCTCGTATTGATTACTGGAAATGCTTCTGAATCTGATGGCACTTTTCAGATAATAGTTAATACTGATGATCCAACTCAATTCTCACTTGCTGGAACATATAATGCAACAGCGTTTGTTGGTGGCGAGTCTGCTAGTATGACCATACCTTTTGATTTTTCTCCAAATGGATTCCCTGTAATTCATCATACGCCAGTAGCCCAAAATAATACTCAATTCTCTCAAAACATCAATGAAAGCAATCCTTCGTTACGACCAACTCTTTCACAGCATGAATATGTATTGCATGAAGGCGTGGCCATTGGCGACATGTTGACTTTGGATAGAGCCAATTCTACATCAACTGGTTCAAGACAATCCACAAATGGTTATGATCTTAAAAATATTCTCTATCCTTCTATGATTGTCTGTGGTGCAGGAATTGTGGGGTTTATCATGTATAGAAAGAAAAGACGTGCCAAATCTGAAATGAATGCAAATCTTGAATCTTCGCATGAAACACAGAATATTGATGAAACCAAATCGGATTATGCACTGGTTATTCTAAAAAACAGGTTGGCTAATGGTGATATCGCAATTGAGGAATTCGAGGTACTAAAAGATGTTCTAAGCGAACCCTAAGGCATGAGAGTGAATGAATCTACTTTTGCTAATTGGGCGTTTATTAGAGTTGAGTTCTCATTACCGTAAGATATGAGAATTCGATCATTATCTTTTATGACATAATTGTTGATGTCTTGTACTTGATGGTGGTCTATGAAGAATTTGAGGCTATACTTGTCATTTGTACAAAAGGCACGTTTGTCCGGGAATGTGAAACACTTGTCAGTCAACCCTATGTTTAACGAATTAAACAGGAAGCCAAGAGTGACATTGGCCGCATGCATGTGGATTGTTTCGCCATTACCCTTTTCAAAATCTATATACGCGTTTTTTACCTGATACGCGGTAGATGAATAATCAAACTGTTGACCATAAATCATCGTTAGGATTCCTGCACGTGTATTTACATTTCCGAGTGGGCCTGCTCCGGGAGGTACGCCCTGCGGCACTACCTTGGTAGATAATTCATAAAAATTGTAGCTTGAAATGACAAGAACCGCTATGACGCCAGCTAGTACCCCTATTCCAATTGCCTTGTACTTGAATTGTTGCTTCTGACGTTTTTCATAAAAGCTTTCTCGTTCCTGATCACGTTCCTCTCTTTCTTTTTTGCCCATTTAACGATAAACGTCAAAATTCTACCCTAATTAACTATATCTGATAATGCAAAACTACACAAAGTTTGATTTATACGCTAATGGTTGAGCCTATGGATAAAAAATAATTAAAAAAAGTTATTGAAACTTGAGGGAGTTTAGTGCTTAATGATAAGCAAATGGTATGTATGAGAAATTAACTGCGTTGTTTATCTTGGCTGTATTTGCTGATAGTTGGTTATCCCATGCGGTGAACGCCATCCATGATGTACTCATTGGTTTGTTTGGCGTGGTGTGGAAGGTTATATACATAAAGTCCTTATCATATTTGACGTCAGCTGTTGTCGCACTTAAAAGACCATGAGGATCATGAACTGTAAGACCTGTTATCTTTGAGTATTGTACCCATGTGTCACTGGATCCGATATTTGGGTCATAGCCTCTCAAATTGAGAAACATGGCTAACCCTTGAATCTGATATGTTCCACCGTATTCCCATAGTTTGACTGTTATGGTTACAGGTGCACCGACGTAAAGTGTTTTAGTTGGTATAGTTTGTATGTTCTTGGATATATCATAGATATTTCCATTAATGGTTAGACCATCTTTATAGGTCATCGGAGAACCATTAAGTGCAGAACCAGCATATGTGCTACCAAATGATGGCGCATAAGATACGCCGTGGCCTGATAGCGCATAAACAGACGAATTAGCTCCCACAAGCGTTAGAACCAATGCAGCGACTATAGCGCTTGCAATTTTAACAACTCGCTTATGCATTACCGATGGTTGATTTCTCGCATACATAAGCGTTTTCTATGTTCTTTATCTGACTGGCTTTGAATCTGTACCTTCTATCCGAGTGATGAAAACCCGTCAAAATATCATTATTTGTAAAATTCAATATGTGCATAAATCTTGATTGTCTGATTATATCTTTACGTGATATGGCAAATTCAGATTGGATGCGCCGTATTGGGAATTTTAGATAAAAGATTTAGATGCAAGATTTACAAAAACCTTACTGTATGCAGTCATACACTATAAATAAAATAAAGGAACGGAAGATATCATGAATTGCATTTTTTGTGATATAATTGCAGGAAAACAAAACGCATATGTGATATATGAAGACAAAATGCATATTGCAATAATGGACAAGTATCCTATACACCTTGGTCATTCCCTTGTAATGCCACGAGAGCATCATGAAAAATTAATAGACATGTCAGCAGAAGACGTATCTTCTTTATTTACCCGAGTCCCAATGGTGGCAAAAGCTATCTTGAAAGCCACAGGAGCAGACGGTTTTAACATTGGTCAAAATAATGGGAAGGCCGCAAATCAGATAATACCACATGTTCATGTACATGTAATACCAAGATATGAGAAAATGATCAATCCATGGAAGCGAAGAATGATCGCAAATGATGACGAACTAGAAAAATTATCTAACAAAATTAAAAATTTTATAAAATCAAACTAATTTCTTTATCATTGATTCCATGTCTGCTTTAGTTAGACCAACATGTTTTTTTGCGTCTTTTCTATCTATTATCTTTCCTTTTTCAAAAGCAATCATTGTAGGAACCGCCTGTATGTTAAATCTGTCCCAAAGGGGATTTTCATCTTCGTCTATTAGAGACTCAACTTTTTCAGCGTTATTAACATAAGTATTTTCAAAAAGAGGTTTGAAATTTGTGCAATAGGGACACCAACTTGCATAAAAAAGAACAAGCGTTTTTTTGTCATTATTTAATATCTTTGAATCAAACTCTTCGGGTGTTACATATTCCATATTTGGAATTAAAAATATAAATTATTTAGAGTTACCGAATTTTATGGCTTGAACTATTGATTTGGATTATATCTTAAAAATGCCCCAACCTTTCCTATGCTTGATAGCATTGCTCCATGTTCTGTAGTGCCGGATATTACCTCTATTTTTGTTCCTGCCTCATTAGCAAGCAAAGACAGATAATCAACAATATCTCTTTCCGATGATTCAAGATCCATGCTTTTGCAGTTAGGGCATGGTTTACTCAAGAGTTCTTGTATTTTTGGAATTACTTTTGGTCTTTCTAGGATCTCTGTCTGTATGTGTTGACATCTCTTACATGTGATGTCAATCTTGCGCAAGTTAGTGTCATCAGTTATTAATATCATATCTACCACGTTTCTTTTGAGCAGGTCTATTATCTCGTTTAAACCATATGTGGCAAGACCTTTTGTATTATGTATATCGTAGAATAATTTCTCTACCAGTCTTTTTTCTTCAACCATCCTAAAATCTGTTAGCACGTCTTGTGCTCTTGAAAAAGATTCCCTGACACCTTCGGCACCAGCGTATGATGTATCTAGAGTGGCAGTAATCATATTCTGAAGTCGATATTCCAAATATTCTTCTTTTATGAAATTTTCTTTAGTGGGGCCTGGTCCTGATATGATAAGTCCCTTTATTGGATAGATATCGATAAAATATTCTTTTGTTGTATGAGCAACTCTGTTATAATAATCATTAAGCTCCATCTCTCTTAGTCTTTCAAACCTTCTTGCAGACTGACCACCTTGTCTATGTTTGCCGGCAACGCCTGAAGATGTTTCAGACAACACGTCAAGCCTGTCTCCACGTAACAGCCCCCATCCTGCATCTTTTGCATCTATTGCAAGAAATCCTATCATGTTCTCTTCTCTGAGCATGTCTTTTAGGATATCGACATGAAAATGATCATCACATCGGTAAAGAAATGTCTGGAGTTCTTTTGGGGGTTCTATCTCAAATAATTTTATTACTTCACTACCAATGGGACCGCCTCCATCTGGAGGTAAAGCCCCACAAAACATAACAAGCCCATTATCTGGAGTCTTTTTGTATAACTTCAAACGCTGAATCACTCTTGACAATGCATCCACAACGTGAGTACGAGTAAGATCTGACTTTATGTTATCTGCAGTTCCCTGTTCTTCTCTTAACCCATTTATGATTTCATGAAGAGCTTTTTTTGGGGGGGCATAGAGAGAAATTAATTCTGTACCGCGTCCGCTTTTATCTGATAATTCTTCTAACATCTTTCGTAGTCTGTATAACTTTACTGAATCTTGTTTTTCAATTTTTGGCTTGACCATTAAATTACTTCCTAGATAAGGTTAGATGGTATCTAACACTTGCTTGAAAACAGAGAAGGGTTGCGCGCCTACCACTTTTGTAATTGTTTTGTCATTAAATATAATAAATGACGGTGTTCCATCAATGCCTATTTCCTGACCAAATTGTTGATTCTTCAATACCTTGTCTTCATATTTTTTGTCGCTTATGCATTTATCGAACTGATTCAAATCCAGACCAACATTTGTTGCAAATTGATCAAGAGATTTTTGGTTGATCCATCCTGTCCTTTCACCACCCCAATTGTTGTATAACTCGTTATGATACTGCCAGTATTTGTTCTGATCATTAGCGCAGTATGACGCCTCTGCAGCTAGTATCGAATCATGACCATTTAATGGAAAGTCACGAAATACAAAATTTGCTTTTCCTGTATTGACATATTCCTGAATTAGTTCATCTTGAGTGTTTTGCTGAAATAGATGACAATAGGTACACTGGTAATCACCCCATTCTACAATAGTAATCTTTGCGTTAGGATTTCCCAATACGGGAGAACCGTTTTCAATTAATGTCTGAGGCGATAATGTGTTATGTGAGTTTGATTGTTGTTGGGTTGGCTGATTCTCAATCAATGTTTGGGATGATGTGCTAAAAGTATTTTCATTCGGGTAAAACAGGTATATCAATACGGTAATAATTGCAATCGCTACTGGAATGATGACATAGTGTTTTTTCACGTTTTTATTGTATTTTATACTAATATTAGGATTTGTCGAATTTCATCTGATGTTTTTTACTTTCTAATAAAAATGAGTGCAATAGCTTGATGTTACAAAAGATAGTCTCATGATTCATAATCTATTCTTTTTTTGAAGAACATTTTTTGAAGAACATGTTATCTAGTATAAACAAAAAAGTCACGATGTGTCTTGATTTGGAGTTAGAATAATCACGGGCTCTGGTTTTTTAATGCTAATTTCGGCTTTGCTAATCCTACTCTTGTATACTTTGAATCTTTTTCCATTGTCAGATATTTCAAATTTTTCCATATTGACAAGGGCGATCTCCTCCAAATCTGTGATTTTCTTGTATACTGAGCTTAATGGAATGCGATGTTTTTCTGATAGCTCCGCTGCTGTTTTTCCTTCTTTTATGATTGAAAATAGGATTGTCCTAGATTGGGCATCTGCTAAAGACTCCAAAACCTTTTGGTTTATGTCATACTTTTTCAACTGCGCAAATGATATTTTTTTCTTCAATGTTTTTTGAATTAGGTCGACCTAAATATTTAAACCAAATGTAATAGTATTGCAAACTATGAAGGAAATTCCTGCAAACACATATGCGTTAAATTAAATTTTACTTCACATAGGCTTAAATCCATGTTTTTGTGTTAATTTTTAACAGTTGAAGGACGGTCTTAAGATACATCGGGTAACGCGTATTGTGCTCTTTGTAATGATTACGCTTAGTTTCTTTCCCTTGTCAGATGTAATAAAACCCATAAGTGCAATGCAGGGACTTATTCCACAACTTGAACCTATTGAGCATATCTCATCCAATCCAAATTTGTACGTATCCGCAGAAAATCCTTTATTCAAAAATTATTTTGCAGGACCAATGGTTATCGAAGTAATTGTATCTGATCCAAACATTAGTCAATTGGACCAGGTATACGGTGAGCCTGTGGTGACTGTCAACGGTAAGAGACTGAGGATGGCACAGGGTACAGACGGTAACTGGTATGGATACTTTGCTGATAGAAACCAAGCAATAGCTGCTGCTAACACGGCAGTACTAAGCGGGAAGGGTCTAAATTTTGGCGGGTTCTGTAGTCAGTCAAGTACTTTGAGTCCAAGCTCAGGTGTTGATTATTCACAAACTACAGGCTTCACAATTGCGAGAGGCGGGTTCGGTTCACTTAATCACACTAATGATCTGGCACTTCCAAATCTTGTTGCCATTACCCCATCCAACCTACCAGCATGTTCCAATACTCAGGGTACACTTACAGGAGGTCAAATGGAACACGTGGTTAGAGAAAATAAGACACTAAATACAAATGTTCATGGATTTGGCGCAAATAATATTTATGAAAAAATCTGGCCGGTAATCCAGCTATATGATTTCTCAGCAATTCCTACTTCTGTAACAGTCGATTATCAAGCAGCTGGAGGAGACCAAATCGTCAATCTGATCTTCGATAGGATTCCATCAAATCTTATTCATGTTTATGCTGATAGGCCAGATTTTTCTAGGGGTGCTCAAGTTCAAGCAGATTTGCTTGATCCTCAGCTTAACATAGATCCTACTGATGAAGATTCTTGGACATGGGGGGCTTCCGCCACAAATAACACACTATACTATATGGCATTTGATAGAAATGGAGAGCCAGATGCGGACGGAACCCCAGCAATGCAAAACCTCATAGGAAACTTGACCACTTTCATGTTTAATCACAATGGGAGACTTACAGAGAATCCAAATCCACAAGGCGTGATTGTTTCAAAGCTACAAACCAATGGGGTTCAAACATTATTCTCCACCAATAATGGCTTTATGCGGACCAAGTCCATCAGTGCCCTGTCGGTTCCAATTACCATACGTGAATTAGGTCCAAACGCAGGTATTTTCAGTGATTATGATAACGGAGGTATAGCGGATCTAATAATTTTAAATGATGCACCGAGAGACAAGTCATTCACTGCTACATATAATGACAGAACTTACAGCGTAGTAGTAAAATTCCATGATGCAAAATTAACTATGGGCTGGTAACTATCAACTGAACTGATCATCTAATCGCATATCATGCAAGATCAAAATCATGACGAATTCTCACGTTATAATTCTAGATAATTGGTTTTCTTTTTTTGCAATCTTTATTTCTCGTGCTATTCGGCGTCCCATGCTCATGGGTTCATCATATAAGAAACCTGAATATGGAGAACCATCAATGTAAAGATTTGTACCAGCTACTATTCTTGCTGAAAATTCGAAGGTAGTGAATTTACTATTCTCATCATAAACTCCCTCTAAACAAAACGGCCCATTCATACCTGGGGGTACAAGTCTTTTTGCTGCCTCGACAAATCTTTCACCCATGGAATAGACCTCATCTAAAAGAGACTCACGTAAAACTAACGGGCTGTTTCCAACCACATTGAAAGAAGGTATCTTGTTTATGTCTGTCTGTTGCGGTGCAGGAATTCTTCCTAGACCATCTA
This sequence comes from Nitrososphaerota archaeon, assembly GCA_027315065.1. GTDB lineage: Archaea > Thermoproteota > Nitrososphaeria > Nitrososphaerales > Nitrosopumilaceae > Nitrosotalea. The sequence continues at coordinate 94,455 of DAHUYT010000001.1, forward strand.
TATCAGATTCATATCTTCTATCGACGCCAAAAAATTCTAAATTATCTGATACTGGAGAATGGAAATATTGAAGATACGCTGAAACACCAAAAGCATATTCCTGCAAGTATAAATCATTATCTCCATTGATAAGCCCTTGATCTATAAGCATGTCTCTTTTTCTTTTATAGTCTTTCTCACTAGTAGCTAAAAAATATCCTTTGCCCCCTGCGGCTCCATTTCTTTTAGCTATCACTAGACCATTAATTTCCTTAGGGTTCGAAACAGATTTTGGAATGTCTAGTCTTGATTCTAACATTAGTTTTTCTTTCATTTTTCTGTCAGACTCCCATCTTAGAATCCACTTATTTCCAAATATCGGGATCTTGATCGATTCTATTTCAGACGGTTCCATCTGTGAAATCAGAGTTCCATGTGGTATTATAACAGATTTTTTTTCTTCAAGTTTGGAAATGCATCGCTGTTCTAGTATTTCCTTGAAAGAGTCAACTAGTATTAATTCATCTATGAATGAAAAACGTCGATACAGCTTTTCTCGTTTCTTTTCACAAACCAAAAGTGTTGTGAATCCTTCGTCCTTTGCACCTTTTAGCACTTGAAGTGCACAATGTGAACCTAATGTTACTATTGATGTCATGTCAATGCCTTACATATGATAACAGTATTTATGAAAGTTCCATATTGCTGCTTGAAACAAAGGCAAAAACATCGTCTATTAATTCAATTGATAAACTCGTTCTATATTCTTGAGGGGTATTTTTTAGAACAAAATCAATCACGGACTGATGTTCATCAATTTTGTCATCCTGCAATCTCATTGAATAAAGGGTCATTGCTTGAGAGATTAGAATTGCCATCTTTTCCCTATTTGTTAGAGTCATAGTGCAATAAACAACAGTTTCCAATTTGAGCTTTGTGTTAAATAACAAAATGAGGTCAAACTCATTTCGGAATTTGTCTAAAATCTAGGAAGAGCCAATTACAGATAGAAATCTACTAATTGGTTCTTGATATGCAAACTCGTCTAGGTTCTTTTTAATCAAATCCACTATGGTCTTGTGGGACCATCCATCAAGCTCTTTGAACACTCTATGGAGCATCTCAGGATTGTTATAGCAGTCAAATATGTAGCAGTTGTATTCTGTTTCTAGCTTTCTAGTCACTTGATCCAGTATTGGTCCGCCCATGTCTAGGAGTGCTTTCTCTATTGCCAATCCTACCAGAGCTTTCTTTACTGTGTTATCTTGAATCATGACTAACAATCCGCTTCTTGTAGGGCTCTGAATTCTACTCGTGCTCGTCAACCCCAACATTTGATTCAATTACTTCCCTAGTTTGGAGAATTTGTATCATGTAGTATCCATATGTGGATACTGTATTTGTAGACTAGTGAGTATTATTATATTAATACAGTTTTTCGATCTATATGCAAGCAGGGTGAAAATTTGAAATCATTTCCCCAAAATAGATAAGTAGTACTTATTCTAACACAAACCTGTTGACTAGACAAGAATCCACATTTGGTGATGTGTCTCTTGATGGTAATTTGGAAAAGATCTTGAAGATTGAAAAGGAACCAAAGATTGTTACCAAGTTAACTGATGTATTGTCAATTCTTTCAAAAACTGACGCTTTAACAATTTTTTCAGTTGCAAAAAATGGTCTAGAATCAGAGCTTGACACTCCAAAAAAAATTGGATTAACAAAAAAACAATATTACACTAGGCTCAAGCAGTTAGTTGAACTTGGATTATTAAACAAAAATGAAAGTAAGTATGTTCATACTGCATTAGGCAACATCATTTATGAAAAACATATTGTAGGTCTTTTAAACAACATGAAAATTTCAAAAGAACTAGAAATGATTGATCTCTTAAAGCGAACTTCCAAGTTTAAACCAGAAGAAATTTCTAACTTTGTTTCAAAATTAAACCCTGAAATGAATTTAGGATCAACTCTTGATGTTAGAAATGGCACTTTTGAATTGATTTCAACGTTTGACATGATGGTACAAAAAATTGTGGAAGTAATTGAAATCGCAGAAAAAGAAATTCTTCTAGTAACTAGATTTCCAAATGAATGTATAATTAATGCAATATTGAAAAAAAACAGTGGAAAAATCTCCACAAAAATTATAACGGATATCAGCATGGTTAAGAATTATCTCAATTCAGAACAGGATGGGATTAAAATTAATGACAAAAATAGATCAGAGAGAATCAATGTTGTTGCTAATCCTTTCTATCCTTTAAAGATAGAACGTAGATACTTTAAGGTACCTTTTTGCATGTTGATAGTTGATCAGAAATATGTCATTTTGGAGATTGCCGACAACTATGAACCAGAAAAACTCAAGTTGGTAATATTTGGAAATGATGAAATATTTTCATCTCAAACGAGAACGAAATTTGAGAATATGTGGGAACAATCTTCAATAAATCTACCTACCAATATTTCCATATAAGGGAAATTTTCAGGTCTTTTTCTGTATGAGCAATTAGATACTTTTGTTAATACTGTGATAACTTCATTCTGGGTTCGTATTTTATGACATGAAAAATGTAAACAGAACACTCGATTTGCTTAATGCTGAATATAGATACCTAGATTCTCATTTATGTAATGACTAAATATACTTTAAGAAAATATTCCTGCGGTCAAAACGCCAGAAAGCAATGAAATCTGGCATGCAAAAATACAATATCTGATAGAACGGCGACATTTGTTTAATTCTAATTTATTCTCGGGATGTTTTGATATCTTGTAAATTCTTGATAATATGAACATGGTAACTATGATCCCAAATACTGCCCCTGCGATACTTATTCCAAGATACATGTCTGAAATAAAAAATAATGACGTGATGATAAAACTTGCCGCTATTGTTATTATAAGAGTTTTTTTAATCCCAAGTACTATTGGGAAAGTACGTCTACCAGCTTTACCATCTCCCTTTAAATCCGAGATATCTCCTAAAGGTCCTAGTATGAAGTAAAAAAGAAAAGCAATCAATGATGATATTATTCCAAGATGTGAAAAAGTTCCCGATGATAGACATCCCATCATTGAAGTAATAAATGCACCACCGCCGGTAACGGTTGTTTTTATTATGAACATATTTTTGAGTTGAATTCGTGGATTGGAATATGCTATTGCTAACCCAGAAAAGATCAATGATGCAATTCCTGTTGCGATGTTGATTGAAAATGCAAGTATTGTAGCAATAACAAAAAATGCTATCGTATAACAAATAGTAATACGATGTTTGATATTATCAAGTTCATGAGCTGATCTCCTATTGTTAATTTTATCGATTTGGTAATCAGTTATGTCATTGTAAAGATATGTCGCAAGTGCCACAAGATATGTTGAGGCTACCAGACATATTGGAATTGAAAAGTCTGGTACTTTTCCACCGGATGAAATCAGGAATGTCCCAAGTGCTGATATCGCAAACGCATAAACTAATGATCTAGACCTTACAAGATGAACAAGCGTAGTGATCCATATGCCAAGCCCAGGCGTTCTGTCTTCTTGGCTACAAGACGCCGTTTGTAATCTCCTCGCAACCCACGTCTGTCATAATTGTTACATGCAACTGCTTATTTCCCATAATTGGAGAACAATGTTCTAGACTATAACTATTTGGACACTTTTCTACTAGAATAAGACTTATTATACAAAAAAATAATAAAATTATGATTAATTCCATGTTTTTAAATAATAGAATACATTCTCTCTCACTCAGTATTGCGCAAATTGTGGCCCAAAAATCAACGATTTTCTGATCTGTCGTCACCAGGATTGATCGTTATTTCCATTTATGGAAACATGTCTCTAATATAAGATACAAGCTACTCTACAATACTTGGCAAGTTTTATCTCATCATCATGAGAGGTTTTGGAAGAAGGAGAGGTTTAAGCTCTCTAGTTACCAGCACAATCTTGATCTCTGCAACAGTAATAATGGGCACCGGCTTAGTGAACTGGTCAAACTCAAATCTTGCAAGCTATCAAAAATCTCTGGCTGATGCTTTCTCATCCAATGTAAACAAACTAAACGAGAATCTAGCGGTAGAAAATGTTTGGTTTATTTCAAATCCATCTAAATCTGTCAATGTTACCATGACAAACACCGGTACCATAGGACTAAACGTAACTGATGTCAAACTTGTAACTTCTACACAGACGTCAGATTTTAAATTCATTCATGGCGAAATCGCACCGCAGAATCAAAATTCTACGCTACTCAGTTATAATTGGCAAAGCAAAGTCCCAATACAATTAACTATCACTACATCACGCGGCTCTATTTTCACTAGTCAAGTGATGCCGCCATAGCTGGTAGAAAAGGAATCAGCACTGTTATCGGTGCTGTGTTTTCAATAATTGCGATAACATCGACAATTCTTTATATCACATATAGCATGCATCTACTTGATAGTTATTCTCAGAACTTTCTTACAGTAAATCAAGAAAGAGCAGATGCACAACGAGAACAGTTTAAGATAACAAAAGTGGCTTTGGTTGACAATAAATTCAACATAACCTTGCAAAATTCTGGTCAGATACCTATCAACATTACAAGACTGTGGGTGCAGGATACAACCGCTAACTCAATTTCAAAGTATGAGGTAAATATGGCAGATCCACCAAGTCAAACGATCACTAATGTAGGAACGAACTTACCGCTAACTGCAGTCCCAACTGATGCATATGATATGAAACTTGTCACAAGCCGGGGCAACAGTCAGGAATTTTTTGTGAGCTCTGCGTCAAATGCACCTATCCTGTTACAGCTATTTGTCCTCCCATCTACACTTCCAAGTGGATTTACAACTACCGTCCTTCTATCGGTTACAAATAACATGACAAGTGATGCAGTACTAACAAACGTTACACCTTCTTTAAATGTCATCCAAGGTGGGGCATCGTCAAGTTGTTCATCTCAGGCACAGCCTGCCTCATATCAAACGCTACAAAATGGTGGTACGACATTCTTTCAATGGACATGCACGGTAACAGGAAGTGTTGGCTCTACGGTGAGTTACAACGCGACAATCCTAAACGCCTATCCTGGAAATTTTGTCATGTCTACAGTTTCCATAGCTGCAGTTCCATCTGCTGGCCAGAGTCAAACAGCACTATCAGCTCAAGGGCTCTCAGCTCTGGGGTTTAATGATAATGTCTTGGTTTTACATCAGGAAACAACGCCTGATGGACCAGCAGGTTATGAGATGTATTCTGCGCCAGCCGATACTACAGGAAAGGTGATCCGTCTAGACTTGACAAATCCTGTCTTTTATACAAATAATGATACAAGCATGTCCCAAGTTACCATCAATCCTGGAAAATGGAATGCCACGCTGAGATACTTTAGCAGCCCTCTTCCAAGCACAATAACCGTCAATGCCAGCATGATCTTCCATTTTGAGAATTATACTACAACCGGACCCAAAGTGCATGATTCTACCACTGCATTGGGAACAACAACCAACGATCTTACTGTAAACGGTAACCCGTCATGGTCTCCAACAGGAGGCGTAAACGGTTCGGGCGGTTTTACTTTTACTGGTTCTCAATACTTGGATAATGCTATAACTTCTAATTCTGCTGATGACCTGGCAACTCCTACAACTGTGTCAGGTTGGTTCAAAACTAGCGGCTCGTCATCTAAACAAGTCATTCTTAGGTTTGGCTCAAACGGTGACACTAGTCCGTTCTATGAAATATCACTTGACAACGCAGGTCATGTCATATCAAGATTTGTGGGGGCAAGTTCCTCTCCAACAAATACGTGTCAGACAACAGGTACTTATGCTGATGGCAACTGGCACCATTTTGTTGCAGTTGAAACATCCAGCAGCAGTATTCTTACGTGCAATCTGTACATGGATAACGAAGGCAATGGTAACGGGGAAACAGTAGGTCCTATTCAAACAAGTTGTAGTTCATGCACAAATCATCCCACAGGCAAGTGGTCAATCGGTCGAGACGATTCTGCATCTGGCGTTAATTATTTTAACGGTAATTTGGATGACGTGATGATTTGGAATGGAAATGCGTTGACATCTTCTCAGGCAACTGATTTGTATAAAGCAGATTACGGCACAGCTGCGCATACGGTTACTTTTACATTGGATGTAGTTGACTCAAGCGGAAACCTGATTGGTCACATCAATAGCAGTAGCATTAGTGATGTACAGATGCCATTCAAAGACTCGTATGGAGCGTATCCAAATACGCCATCAAGTACTGCTACATGGGGTCAGACCAATTTTACCATATCAGGCTCGAAGATTGAAGTACAGCCAGGACAAAAGATAAAATTTCAAATGACTTGGGTTACACCAACCAACGGACAGCTTTACATGAAGCTTGATTTTGATAACAATCTGATATCAGGACCAACATCTATGCTTGAGACTCCAGTTTTCTCTGCTGGTGGGCCTTTGCCTGGATATTGGACTGTATCTTTCAGTAATCCGCAAGTTAGCGTATACAACAAGGGACCATATCAGGCTTGGCTTACCATAAACAGCAGAGTAGTTCTTGAAACCCTTGATGGAACTCAAGCCTACGCATCATGGTTTAATAGCTTTGTTGACCCTAACAGCAAGATTTCACAGGACAGTCCATTGATTCTAGTTGGAGGATCGCAAACACTTGGATTTGCCGTACCGTGCCAGCAGCCATCAGATGGAGGGACTGGAAATGGCTGTTTGACATCATCATCAATAGGCAACACGTACAGAATGTATGTGTATCTTAATGGTTATGATCAAAAAGGAAACATATTTGTCGGAACTGAATATTTTGGTCCTGTAAAGATGGTAAACTAGTCCATTTGGGTTTCATGATGCTAGCAGGGACAGGAATAACAAAATAAAAGAATCCGCAACTTGGGTTTATCGATACATAAATTAACACTAATCAGGGCACAATTGATGAAAAGGATGATAGATACAGAACTTGGCGTCTGGCGCAGGACTATCTACTCTAGTAAGGTTGATCCATCCTTTGAAGGAAAAGAAGTAATTGTGATGGGTTGGGTTTCAAGCGTACGAGATCATGGGAATCTGGTGTTTGTTATGCTAAACGATATGGAAGGGGAGATGCAAATCACGGCAAAATCAGGAATATGCCCAGACGAGATTAAAAATGCACTTGCAAAGATAAAAGAGCAGTCAACGATTGCAATAAAGGGGACAATAAAACCATCACACAAGGCACCTAACGGTGCTGAAATAATACCTTCTGAAATGAAAGTTTTCTCAAGCGTTGAAAAAATTGCACCGTTTACATGGCAGACAAAGACTGTTGCAAATATAGATACAAGACTTGAGATTCGAGCAATAGACCTGCGAAGAAGCGTTCTACAACATGTGTTCAAGATAAGGAACCTTGTTCTAAAATCTATCAGGGAATATCTCCACGAAAAAAATTTTCTTGAAATAAACACGCCAAAAATGATTGCCACAGCTACTGAGGGCGGAGCGGCGCTTTTTCCTATATTTTACTACAATAAGGAAGCATTTCTTGCTCAGAGTCCACAGCTTTACAAAGAACAGCTGACCTTGAGCTTTGAGAAAGTGTTTGAAATCGCACCAATCTTTAGAGCTGAGCCATCTAGAACTAACAGGCACCTGTCAGAGGCAATCTCAATAGACCTTGAAGAGGCATTTGTGGATTATAATGATATAATGCAGCATATTGAAAACATTATCATAAAATCAATTAATGTTGTAAAAGATTATACAAAAGTACTAAAAGGATTTGAATACCAAGTACCAGAAGCTCCCAGTGTCATACCTAAACATTCATACTCTGAATTAATCGATAAAATGAAAAATGCTGGAGTAAAAATAGAATGGGGAGATGATCTTTATCCATCACAACTAAAGAAGATTGACGTCACTGGGTTTTACTTTATAAAAGACTGGCCGCTTGCACCCAAGCCGTTTTATGTCAAGGCAAAAAAGGATGACCCAAAAGTTTCCGAGTCATTTGATTTGATGTTTGGTGACTTGGAATTGTCATCTGGAAGTACAAGAATTGAGAAAAGGGCAGATCTTGAAGAAAGGATGAAGAACAAGGGATTCAAGCTTGATGCATTTGATTATCATCTCAAAGTCTTCGATTATGGCGTTCCTCCACACTCCGGATGTGGTATAGGGCTAGAGAGATTAATGATGGCACTCACAGGTACGGAAAACATAAGGGACACGACATTTTATCCAAGAGACGTTGACAGACTCACACCATAGTGAATTGAAATGGTAGATAGAAAAGAAATTGAACATCTAGGAGATTTGGTAAAAGTAGAACTACATGATATGGAAAAATATATCACTCAAGTAGACCAGATTCTGAATTATTTTGATAATTTAGACAAAGTGGAGTATGATTCTGACGCAACATTACGAAAAGAGATATCGTATGAAGATCTACGTGAGGACAAACATGAACCATTTCTAACTGACGGAACACCACTTATCAATAAATTAAAAAGAGATCAAAATAATTTTATCCGCGCTCCAAAGATGATCTAAATGAATCTAGGAATATCTGCAACTGAATACTTATCACTTATACGTAACGGCGAAATTTCTGCTGAAGAGTTTATTGCAAGTACGCTAGACCGTGTTCATGCTGTTGAAGGTAAAGTACATGCTTACATTACAATGGACGAGCAAAATGCACTCAATAAGGCAAGGTCAATTGACAAAAAGATAAAGGCAAAGGAAAGAACAGGTCTATTTCTTGGCATGCCAATATCTATAAAAGATAATATTTGTACCTCAGGAATTAGAACCACATGTGCGTCAAAAGTACTAGAAAACTTTGTCTCACCATATGATGCAACTGTTGTATCTAAACTCAAATACGAAGATGCAATAATCATAGGCAAGGTAAACCTTGACGAGTTTGCCATGGGTTCTACTACAGAATTTAGCTACTTTGGACCTAGCAGAAATCCATGGAATCCAGAATATGTACCAGGTGGATCATCTGGCGGAAGCGGTGTATCAGTAAGCGCCCTTGAATGTATGATATCGCTTGGTTCTGATACTGGCGGCTCGGTTCGAAGCCCTGCAAGCTTTTGCTCCGTGGTGGGTTTGAAACCAACATATGGTCTTGTAAGTAGATACGGACTTGTTTCTTATGCTCATAGCATAGAACAGATTGGTCCTGTCGCAAGAAAAGTCCAAGATGTAGCCTTTGTACTGAATACTATTGCAGGTCACGACCCGCACGATGATACTACCGTGGAAAAAGGTGCTGTAGATTATGTCGAAGACTTGGATGCTGGAATAAAGGGCAAAAAAATCGGTCTAGTACAACAAATGACTGAAGATGGAGTAGACAAAGAAGTATCTGCCGCAACAAACAGCGCAATATCCAAGTTGCAAGACCTTGGTGCTGAATGCATTCCAATATCGCTTGATTCTATAGTGCATTCTGTAGCTGCATACTATACGATTGCATCCGCAGAGGCAAGCAGCAATCTTGAAAGATATGATAATCTAAGGTATGGATTTGATCTTGGTACTGAAGGTTACGAGTTCAAGGCATATGTGTCAAAAGTAAGGAGTAATTTTGGACCTGAAGTAATCCGTAGGATGCTACTTGGGGCATTCGTGCTGTCTGCAGGATATTATGGCAAGTATTATCTAAAAGCACAGAAGGTGAGAGCAATGATGAAATCTCAGATTGATGAGGCGTTCAAAAAAGTGGACTTTCTTATTGCGCCAACTATGCCCATATTACCTTTTAAGATTGGTGAGAAAATCAATAATCCACTAACATTGTATCTGCTTGATATCAACACCATCATGGCCAACCTGACTGGAATTCCTGCAATCTCTGTCCCATTTGCAATCTCTAATATGGGATTACCAATTGGAATACAAATTTTTGCAAACTCATTTCAAGAAAAGAGTTTACTACAAGCCTCATATGCACTGCAACAGACAACTCGTCTTCCTGAGGTGCCGCTATGACAAAGATAGGTCTTGAGATTCATTGTCAACTAACAAAACTAGAAAGTAAACTATTTTGTTATTGTAAAGCTGATTATCGTGATATTCCACCAAATTCAAACATCTGTCCTATCTGTATGGGTCTCCCAGGTGCGTTACCCATGCTCAACAAAAAGGCAGTAGAGAAGGCTACTGTACTATCACTTGCCCTTGGGTGTCAGATTCCAAAACAAATCAGTTTTTTTAGAAAAAATTACTTTTATCCTGACTTGCCAAAGGGTTTTCAGATAACCCAATACAACGCATATGGTAAAACAAGCATAGGCTCAGATGGAGCAATCCAGATAGAGGGAAGGGAGATTAAGATAAGGAGAATACAGATAGAAGAGGACCCTGGTAGGCTAGTATATGAAGGAAGTTCTGAAAAAACACAGATCACTCTTGTTGATTACAACAGGGCTGGTACACCTCTAGTTGAGATAGTAACGGAACCTGATTTTGAGAACCCAAGACAGGTTCGCATATTCCTAAATATCCTTGCAGACTTGCTTGAGAATCTAGATGTATCTGATCCATATCTTGAAGGTGCCATGAGAGTAGACGGCAATATATCTGTTGAAAAAGCAAACAGAGTCGAGATAAAAAATGTGGGGTCATTTCGGGATATTGAAAAAGCATTGCATTTTGAGATCACACGACAACAAAGCCTAGTTGAAAGAAACATTCCAGTTGTAGCAGAGACAAGACATTGGGACGAGGCAAGAAAGATTACATTCTCATCCAGATCAAAAGAGGAAGAACAGGATTACAGATACTTGCCAGAAGCTGATATTCCAATCATTCATCTGGTACAAAGCAAGATTGAGGCCCTTAAAGATAATATGCCGGAAAGTGTTGTAGCTAAAAAGGAACGATATGTCAAAAAATATGGCATAACGCCTCAGGTTGGAGATGTATTGTCATCAGACAAGTTTTACTCAGATTTATTTGAAAAAGCGCATACTGATACTAATGCAAAAGAAGTTGCGAACATAATCACCACTGACCTTATGGGGGTTGCAGATACTAGGGAAAAGAAGATCGAACTAAAGATAACGCCAAGACACATATCTGACTTGGCAGACGCAATTTTAAACAACCAGATAACAAGAAATTCTGGAAAACTTGCGCTGCAAGAGATGGTAAAAACTGGCAAGTCATTCTCTGAGATAATCGTCAGTCTGGATCTTGGAAATGTAAACGATGAATCATCTCTTGAAAAAATAATAGATGAGATATTTGAAGAAGAAAAAAAGGCAGTATTGGAAGCAAGGCAGAATCCTGACACGGTAAATTATATCGTAGGAAAAATCATGCGTAAGACAAAGGGTAAAGCAGATCCTAGCACCACGCTTGAGATCATACGAAAGAAACTATCTTTCTAATGATGTACGGGACGATTCTGCCAACTTTTCTCATTTAACGCATGTTTTTCACCCAGTTAGTTAAGACTAATATTAATATAATTTATAAGTAGAATTTGTAAATTTTGTATATATGAGAATAGATTCATGTAGAACTTGTGGCGAAATTATGAAAGAATTTCAACGCTGTGGTATATGTAATGAGGTAACCCGCATAATGTGTTTGACATGCAATAAGACAAGCGAAGAGCAAGTTCACGTGAGATGTGAAACTTTTGGTAGAACACCTTCTGAACTAGTTTTTGTCATATGATCAGTAGGTGAAAATGTGCAAGCGTCAATTGACTAATACGTAGTACAATATCACGGGCAAAATATGTTTTTATCATATTATAGGGCACACATGTGCTAATCATGAGATTGTCTTAACTTGCAATCAAAGTTAACCAAGTTAATCTATCAATAAATAGTGTATTAGGTAATAAAATCATGACGAGAACGCATAGGTTATTTTTTTACCTACTCTTTCAACCCCATCATGGCGTTCTCGCCTATTTCGTAATATTCAAACAAATAGCATGTAATCCATGACGGTGTGTTTGATTTCAATAACATTATATCTGTGGTGCCGCGTGAGCTTTTTTGATGAGTTTTACGGATCTTTACATGAACAGAAATCCACTGATTACCAGTCCAAATGAAGAGGGTGATGTTTCTGCAATTGTATATGGAATACCATTTGATTCAACCCATTCGTTTAGGCCCGGAACTAGATTTGGTCCTGATGCAATCAGACTTGCATTTAATAACATCGAGATATTCTCAAACAGATTTAACGTTGATTTGGAATCGGTAAATGTCGAGGATCTTGGTAACATAAAACACACAGTTGTGGCAACTGAAGTACTTGACATGATAGGAAAGATTACATCAGAGCTTGTTTTGCGTAACAAGCAGATCATAATCTTGGGGGGAGAGCATCTTATCACTTATGGCACATACATGAGTTTTCCAAAAGATACTGGATACATTGTATTTGATGCGCATTATGACCTCAGAGATGAATA
>DAHUYT010000020.1:0-20323 GCA_027315065.1 Nitrososphaerota archaeon
ATTGTCATAAGATAAGCGTCCTCACCATCTCTATAGTATGCCTTTAGTCTCTGTTTTATTATAAAACCAAGCTTCTCATACAGTCTTATTGCTTCATTATTACTGCATCTTACCTCAAGATACAACTCGTCTGATTTCTTTAGTTTTACACCTGCTATGGCCTCTTCAACTAATGCTCTACCGATCCCCTTTTGCCTATAATCAGGTAAAACTGCAACAGATACAACATGACCTTTTTTTACAAATCCGAGTTTTTTAAAATTTGAAAAGCCATACTCAATTTTACACATTATATACCCAACTAATTTTTTTTCAGCCTCAGCCACGAGAAATGCCTCTGGCAACTCAGCAAGTAGGCTTTCATAGAAATAATCTGAATAATGTTCTGGTAGTGTCTTTAGGTTAATTTCCATTACAGGTATTATATCAGAAGGATCACATCTTCTAATGACACAGTTGCCAGTATCTCTAAGAGCCACTTGCATTACGAGAATACTTAAATTATTAATTATTTAACTTTAAGCAAATAAAAGAATTAATGTAAATGGATTATAGAAATATAGATTGAATACACCAACTATAGATGAAATAATATCTACTGTTTCTGCTTTTTGTACAATAAAAGGAACAAATCAAACTGACAAATCTTTAGAAATTGAGATAAATGAAACAATTGTAGTAGATGGATTTAGAGATCTTGCACAAAAAATGGAACAGAAAAATCTCATTGCAAGGCTAGAAAAAAGATCAAATGGTACATTTATTACAATATCAAGATTTCAACCATCTACAACTAGAAGGACATGGATTCCCCGTGCACTGTTCTGTGGAACCATCATGACAGTTATGATAGATGGATACTATCGTGCAATATCTACAAATTCGATTGCAAAGGTTGGAGACCCCCTTGTAATAGCAATTCTTTATACAATATCATTAATGGGAATTCTTGGCATCCATGAATTAGGTCACATCATAGCATCAAAGAAACACAAACTTAGGGTAAGTTGGCCGTACTTTATTCCAGGAATTCCAATAGTTGGATTCATTCCTACATTTGGTGCTCTTATCATGTCACGCGGCCTGATCATAAATAGAAACATACTCTTCGATGTTGGAATATCAGGACCCATAGCAGGTCTTATTGTTGCCATACTTGTTTCAACCTACGGTGCATACGTATCTCCTTTGATATCAGATTCAGTTGCTCAAGAATTTTCTGCAAAACAAGGACTTGTAGATATTCATTCAAGTATTCTCATGGATGCAACGATTGCTCTTGCAGGTAAACATGTGCCAGGAAAAGAAATTGTGATGTCACCGGTTTTGTTAGCAGCCTGGTTTGGATTTCTTATTACTTTCTTGAATCTCCTCCCAGCATGGCAGCTTGATGGTGGACATGTAGCTCGCGCAACATTTGGAATTAAGTGGCACAGAATTCTCACCTATGCCAGCATAGGAATACTTGCCGCTACCGGGTACTTCATAATGGCGTTTTTTGTATTGATATTCAGTATGAGAAGCCAGGACGTAAGACCCCTAGATGATATATCACCACTTTCCTCAAAAAGAAAAAAGATGTTTGTATTTATTATGATTCTAGCTTTTCTTTGTGCGCCTCTTCCGTTTTCCATATTACCTAAGTAGAACATGCGAACCATCCAACACTACAATGGATTTTTGTCTCCCACCATGTGTCTTGAGCACATACTCCATTGATTCTTTGGTTCCTCCAAATGGAATCATTGCAAGCTTGTCTTTTGTATAGCGATGTGGCAATATGGAGACGATGCCGATTTTGAATTGTTTTTGAATCTCAGTTAAGAAAAGAAGATTTTCCATACCATTAACATACTTGGCAGGACTCTGTAACCGGTCCAAGCTCATATTGCCTTCTACATATTGAAGAAGGGCTTCGGATCCCAAACCATTTTTACATTCAGCCAAAAGTATTGCAAGACCCTCTTCTTTTACAACATTTGCGCAATTCCATAATGTAGAAAGTGATCTGTCCAGTGTTTCATTACCTGCTTCCTTACCAGTACTGATAAACAATACCCTGTGTTTACCTATGTCATTTATCATTGCAGATGACAGAGATTTTGAGAGTGCCATTGTATAAGATGGGTGTCCTGTAGATACATCAATCACCCCCGATGAATTAGCAATCACTTCAAGTGATGATATTTCAAATCCATCCGTGAATTTTTTTGCTACCTCAATAGTTGGCAAGTTCTCTCCGGGATGTGGCAAGTTTCCAGATTTTTTTTCATATGCATCCAACATCTGTTCTTTTCCAAATCTTCGCAATAATTTTGTAGAGACTGTATTATATCCAAATAACCCATCAAACTCCATTTCTCCAACAAACATAAGATTTGTACCTTTTATCTGAGAATTATCAAATTCAGAAATTGACATAGAGGGATCGGAGAACACGTTCTTGGCAAGACGTAGATTGGATTTATCCACAAGGATTCTAGGTTTAGGAAGTGATTTTTGATTACAAATTTCCAACAAGCCAGAGATTACTTTTTGGACAGCTTTGGTGTATTCCAAAATAACAACCTCAGTTGGTTTTGTAAGATCTATTGACTGCAATTTTGAGATAATGTCAGAATCGCTCAAATTTGGGGTTTCTAGCCCTATTTGTCTCTCAAGGTTCTCAGCCTTTATGTCCAACACAACCTCTGTTGGGCCATAGCTAAGCCAAATCTCTGGCATACAATACCGATGGGACAGTTAAAATAAATCTAGTTCGGTAAATTTTGCTGTGGATTTTGTCAAAGAATTTGCGATATTTTTGCAGGAAAGTACTGCCATAAAGTTTGGAAATTTCAAACTTTCCAGTGGAAAGGAAAGTGCATATTATGTTGATCTTCGAATAATATCGAGTTTTCCACACCAATTTAGAAAAACGATAAAACATATTCAAAATGTCATATCTGAAAAAATTGGCCTAGATAGCTTTGATTGCATTGCATCAGTTCCAACATCTGGACTTGTAATAGCTTCTGCTTTAGCAATAGAAACAGTGAAGCCGCTTATATACATCAGACAAAAACCAAAGGACTATGGAACAGGTAGCCTAATTGAGGGAAAGGCAAAACCAGGAACAAAGGCACTACTTATTGATGACGTTGGAACAACAGGACAGTCCTTGGTTAATGCCATCAAGGCACTAAAGGATGCGAAAATGATCGTAACTGATGCGTTTGTGATAGTAAATAGATTAGAAGGTGCAAGCGAACTTTTAGCATCAGAAGGAGTAAGATTACATGAAGTTATGGATATGATGCAAATCTCAAGTACATTACATGATGAAAAATTACTTGACGAACAAACGTTTGAACGAATTAAAAAACAAAGTAAATGATCTAAAGCCAAAAAAAGTTGCAGGGTTTAGCTTTCATAGATCATTAGTTCTTTTTCTTCAAGTAGTGTGTGCAGATTATGTACCGCCCTATACACATCAGACTCTTTCTTTGCACCAGTACAGACCAATTTTCCTGATGCAAATAACAAGATAACTGTCTTGGGATCAAGCATTCGGTGTATCAGACCAGGAAATTGTTCCGGTTCATACATGCTCCTAGACAGGCTTCTTGCTGCCTGTTCTAGATGTGTTTTGCCCCCAAGGCTAGCTGAGGCTACTATATTCTGGATGACTATTACCGCGTCTTTTTTGATCTTAATCCCGCCCTTTCTTAATTTTTGGACTACGCTTCGTACTGCTTTGATTGCTTGTTCTTCAGATTTTGCACCAGTACAGACCATTTTACCTGAGCTAAAGATCAGTGTTGCAGTCTTGGGAGACTTTATTCTAAAAACCAAACCCGGAAATTGATCAGGATGATATTCAACATCAGGAAAAGTTTGTGTGATAACATTAAGATCGATACGTTGATCAACTGAAGCAGATGCCACAACATTTTCAATACTGACAATTGGTTTTGTTTGAGGCATTCTGCTCTTTATATATGGGCTTTATATATACTCTGTACCGTTTCATGTTGGCGTTCTTTGTGTCAAATTTATCATATCTCTTGTTAGATTTTTGGCAGCTCAGACAAATGCCTTTACATCATCAGTTCAGCCATAACTCTGATTCCTCATTGCAGCCAAATCAGGATAGTTATGTGATTATTTTAAAATTGGTTTCATGATTTAACCAAGTATTACAAAGCGGTCACTAATGAGCGTTCTAGAATACACAACAAAAGGTAATTGAGAGTTAATTGATGGGCCCAAAGGGCTTCGATCCCTTGGCTCACCGGTTATGAGCCGGTTACTCTACCAAGCTGAGTTATGGGCCCAACGACAGAACAATTCGGTATGTAATATAAAATGGTATAGAGTTAGCAATATGCTTGATAGCAACTATCTAGTAGGAGATTCTGAGCTTCCATCGACTTACTGGCAGTTTGAACTAGATCATCTTCTTTGGACGCTGGTGACTTTTCAAGGACTTTTCTCCAGAGAGCCGCGTGTCTAATATCAGCCTCGGCATGAATTCTGAAATATTCAATTGTGTCATCATCTGCTATACCATAGAAT
Source organism: Nitrososphaerota archaeon (assembly GCA_027315065.1). GTDB lineage: Archaea > Thermoproteota > Nitrososphaeria > Nitrososphaerales > Nitrosopumilaceae > Nitrosotalea. The sequence goes on from DAHUYT010000020.1 coordinate 4,558, forward strand.
TTCCTCAAACCGTCAATCTTTGAGAGACTAATCTTTGGAATTTCTTGTTCTAGTGCATACATCGCTGCTGCGCCTTCCTCAAAGGGAACCATCAATGCTGATAGGTCAGATACTGCCTGTCTTGTCTTATCAAGACCGACGTAATTTTGCATTTCTTCATGTGAGATTCCCAAGGAACCTGCAAATTTGGTCCAAGGTTCAATATGCTCATATTCTTCATTTTGATTTACTGATATTTTTCCTCGTAGATCTAACGGACTGTTTTCCATTATTGCACCAACAAAAGAAGGGACGGATTTTACTAACTGAAAGTATTCTTTGGAATAACCACTAAGGGATTCAAGCGATAATTTTCCCTCATTCCACATTACATAGAATTTGTGTTTTAGGAGACTTTGTTCTTCAATGATTTTATCAATTCTTTGAATGAGGGTATTCATGGGATTTATCAAAGTTTAGTACTAAAAAAATCTTTTGAATGACTCCAAAAGGATTTTATGGATAAGAAACAGGAGGCAGGTCGGGCTCCAGTGGTGTAGACCGGTCAAGCATGGGGGACTTTCAATCCTCCGACCCGGGTTCAAATTCTATTTGATGAAAATCCCGGCTGGAGCACCTACAAAAGCATTAATATTCTTACCATTTCCTACGCACGCTAGTGCGATTTTTTGGATAGAAAAAACTTTGAGATCAATCCCTTAATCAAAGACTACAAAAACTATATTGATTCAATAAATCAAGCACTTAAAAAAGAACTAGAATTTTATTCCGCTTCGGAGTTTTTTGAGCCTCTACAATATGCACTTGAAGGAGGAAAGAGAATAAGACCCATCATTCTCATCTTAGCTGCCGAAAGCGTTGGTAAATGTAACGAATATGCTTTCATCGCTGCCTGTGCAGTTGAATTATTACACACCGAATCTGTAATTCATGACGATATAATTGATAATGAGATTCTAAGGAGACGAAAAGATCCATTTCACATCAAGTATGGATATAACACGAGCATAATGACTGGCGATTTTGTTCTTGGATTGATTCTCAACATATCTTCACGTCTTGACAACTCACGAATAGCAAGAGAGCTTGCCAATACTGCCATGATGATGAGTGATGGTGAGATGATAGAAACAAGGTTAGAGACAAGCGAGGATATCACCTTTGATGACTATCTCAAAGTCATAGAATACAAGACCGCAACTGCGTTTGAAGCTGCGACAAAGATTGGCGCTATCCTAGGCGGTGGTAGTGAGGAACAGGTCATGGCATTTGCTGAATATGGCAAAAACATGGGAATCGCCTATCAGATTCGCGATGATTTACAGGATTGGAATAATGAGGATAAACTATTCAATACCTTGATTAAAAAAAGCCTAGATCCGCGTAATGTTTTTGATCATATGGACGTGTTACTGAACAACTACTCAAAGAAAGCTAAGATAGCACTTAGGAAAATAGATGATGGTCCAGCAAGAAGAAGATTGGAGAGTTTGCTAGATCTGACTATGCTCAATGTATAGTGGAAAGATTTGCGAGAACTGGAACAGCTGATTTTGCAAATTCAATAAAGGGACCAGGATATACTCCAACTCCTACCATGAAGATTATCGAAAATATCATAACGGCTATTAGGGATTTTGGCTCTTTTACTCTCTTGTCAGATTCGCCCTCTTCAAAGTACATTTTTCGTATTATCCAAACATAATATGCAAGTGATAGTGCACTGTTTAGTACTCCTGCCACTGCCAAATATGGTGCCCATGATATAGATGAGCCAGCATCTATCGCAGCACCAAATAACATGAGCTTACTCCAAAATCCGTTGAGTGGTGGAACTCCTGCTAAAGCTAAAAGCGATATGGCCAGCCCAAGAGAAGTAATTGGCATTCGTTTTCCAAGTCCACGAAGTTTATCAATGTGAGTGATAGATAACGTCGCGATTATTCCTGCTACAGCTATGAACGCTGCTGCTGTCATGACAGCATGATTTAGAATGTGAAATAGCGCAGCTGCTATACCAATTACAGAAAATGAAGCAATACTCAAGCCAATGAGAATGTACCCAGCATGGGCAATAGTAGAGTATGCGAGCATCCTTGGAAGATTTTTCTGTCTGATAGCTGCCAAGTTTCCAAAAGTCATAGTAACTATAGCCAGTACAGCAAGAGCAAGTGACCAGTTGAGATTAAGGGCTATTGATCCCATTATTATTACACGCAAAGCCGCAGCAAAACCAGCTTTTTTCGTTCCCGCAGCAAGCAATGCAGAGATTGTTGGTGGCGCCCCCTCATACGTATCTGGAATCCACATATGGAAAGGCACTAGGCCCATTTTGAATCCAAATCCAGCTATGAACATTCCAACTGCAAGAATAGCCAGTGGCACCATGTCTGGACTTAGGTGTGAGAAACCAGCTATGACTTGTTCTATGTTAGTTGAACCCGTAAGACCATATGCTAACGATATTCCCCAAATTATTATTCCTGAAGATAATGCTCCAAATAGAAAATATTTGATAGCTGCTTCATTTGAAGACGGATCCTTTTTGTTAAATCCAGCTAGGACATAAGTTGGAATACTCATCAATTCCCAGGCAACAAATAACATTACTAGATCAGTAGAATATGCAATTAATACCATCCCTATTGACGATAGTATTATCAGGGAATAGTAGACTGCAGGGTTTGCTCTTCCCCGCATGTAATTGAATGAACCAACTGTTGTCATTATACCAACTATCAACATCACAACTGCGAAGAAAGATCCAAACATGTCATTTGCAAGTACACCCTTTGAGAAAATCGCTGCTGGCGTAACATGTTTTGAAATTATTTGATATACAACAAATGCAATAGCTGCGGCTAGCGCACCAAATGCGATTCCACCATAAAGAGAATCGTTCTTCTCTTTTCTTACTACACTGATTACAGGAATAAGTACACCGACAGCTCCCAGCATCAGAGTTAGAATTATTGGGGTTGAGGTAAAGTCCATCATATTTTACACCTAAATAAATAACAGTAACACTACAATCAGTATGCCAACACCAAACACATACAAGTAAGATTGAGAAATTCCTGTTTGTGTAGATTGCAATATTCTTGCACCACCTGCAATAGTTTTTTCAGGCACCAAGTTGAATCCTTCCATTACTTTGTCTTCAAAGTAACGATAGACTCCTCTTGCAAGATACAATGTGCCCACAACAAATGTCCAGTTGATTAATGCATCAAGATACCACCTGTTGAGGAAAAACTTGTGTATTGCATAAAAGACAATATTAGAATTTACAAATTTGACAGGATCTGCGAATCGTCCAATGTAGAAGATATACCCTAGTACGAATCCAATTGTAAATGCGGAAAGAGATGCGGTTAATGCAATTGGGTTAACACCCTCTAGGAATCCCCCAAGTAATTGTTGGGATCCTGTAGCAATTGCTCCCACTTGAGACTGAATTCCAAATGTTGAAGATAGATATGCTGTGAAAATGTCATGTATTTTGTGTTCAAATGCCAAGCCGAAAACACCGACTCCAATCGTAATAGCTGCTAGAATCCCATATGGAATCCACATCACTGGGCCTACTTCGTGTATATGATAACCCTCCTTCTCCAGATGTTCTACGTGTTTACTTTTGTTACCAAAGAAGACCATTCCAATCATTCTAGTAGTGTAGAATGTTGTCATTACAGCTGTAATCACTGCCATGATAAATATTGGCATGGTCCAGATATTACCCGATTGGAATACAGCCCCAAAAATGGCATCCTTACTCCAGAAGCCAGTTGTAATAAACGGAGCACCCATCAATCCAAGTCCTGCCGCCCACATGAAAACATATGTCTTTGGCATGAGTCTTCGGAGTCCCCCCATGTCAGTCATAAATCTGGAACCAACCACATGTAGTAGGGAACCTGCAGCCATAAACAAGGAAGCTTTGAATATTGAATGAGAAATAAGCTGGAAGAAACCTGCTGTATAACCATCTACAAAGTGTCTTGAAAGCCCGGCTATGCCAAGAGCCATCATCATGTAACCAATTTGTGATCCCGTTGAATATGCAAGTACTTTTTTTATTTCAGTATGAACCATTCCTTGAGTAGCTAACAGAAACGCCGTAATTGCCCCTACCCAAGCTACTACTTCGAAGAATTGATCCATGTTAATGCCAGCTAAAGTCAGGGCAAAGAACAGGGGACCTAATCTTGCAACCAAAAATACACCAGCTATTACCATTGTGGCTGCATGAATTAGTGCCGAAACTGAAGTAGGACCAGTCATTGCCTCAAGTAACCATTCATTTAGCGGAAATTGTGCTGACTTGCCGATAGCTCCTCCAAATAACAAAATCGCAGCCGGGATCAGTAGGTTTTGAGAAGACATTGCAGTTGCCCAGCTTGTATTTGCTGCCAGTTCTCTAAATCCAAATGTTCCTGCAAATGCAAAGATTAGAAACATTCCAGCTAACATCATAATGTCACCAACTTTTGTCATGATGAATGCCTTCATTCCCGCTTGAGTAGGAGAGTAATAATCCAACAAGCCAAGGACCGTACGCCTTTCTGTTCCCACATGATCCTTCTTTTTGTCCCTGTACCAAAATCCTACTAGTGCATACGATGCAAGACCCACACCCTCCCAACCAAAGAAGAGCTGCAGGAAATTATCTGATAAGACAATTAGTTGCATGGAACCGATGAAGAAAGACATCCAGAAGAAGAACCTCATCAGATCCTTGTCGCCTTTCATGTAACCTAAACTATATACGAAAATCAGAAATGAGATCCATGCAACTACATTGGTCATCAATGCGGCCAATGGATCGGCCAAGATACCAGCTTTTAGTCCAATTGACGATATCCAAGGAATTTGATTATGGATCTCTTGATTATGTAACGCAAGTGGAAGAAGGGTTGCAGCTGAAATAGCACTGACCAAGGCAAATGCTACCGCTACATATCCTGGTGATTTTTTTGATATTTTTGCAGCAGCAGGTATTATCAATGCGCCAATAAATGGCAATATCCAGATCGCCCATACATTTAACGCACTAGTGTTAAAACCAAGAGAACCAAAATCCATATTCTAGACCCCCACCAATCCTTTCATGAAAGGAATTATTTGATTGAAAAATATATCAGGATCTATTCCAATAACAATTGTAAATCCTGCCAATACCATCATTGGGCCTGTCACGTACCAGTTTGCTTCTTTAGTGTTTTCAAGATGTTCTGGAAGTTTTCCAAAGAAGACTCTTTTTATCATCCACAAAGAATATGCCATAGTAATAACAGTAGCAACTAGTCCAAGAGCAAAGGAGACCATTCTAATCATTGACCCCTCTTGAATCGCTGTCTGTAACGCACCATTGAACATGGTCCATTCAGCCATGAATCCACTTGTTGGAGGAATTCCCACTATTGTAAGTACCCCGATCATTGCACATGTGGCAGTGATTGGCATTTTTCCTGCAAGTCCTCCCATTTTTGTAATGCTCCTAGTGCCAACTTGAAGAATGATTGCACCCACCATCATGAAGAGAATTACTTTGCCTATACTGTGTGATACAAATAACATCTCAGCTCCAGAAAGTCCCAAGGCCGAGGCAGATCCTATTCCAAAGAGAATATACCCCATTTGGCTAATACTTGAATAAGCAAGGAATTTTTTGATGTCATCTTGTACTAGTGCCATTATGCCACCATAGATCATGGTTCCAACCCCCCATAGATTCAAAAATAGAGCAAAATGGCCATACTCACTTGGTAAGAGCATAATTAATAATCTAAAGAAACCGTAGGCACCAACGCCCAACATTGCTCCAGACGATAACGCGTTAAGTGGAGTCGGAGCTGCCCTATACGTATGTGGTAACCAAACATGTACAACGAATGCGGCCATCTTTACACCAAGCCCTACAATTATCGCTACCGCAGCAAGTACCAAAATACGATGCGGTATTGCATGTTCATGAATGTCCGCATAGTTGAAGCTGCCTGCATAGAACCCAATCGCAAGAAAACCAAGAAGTAGAATTACTGCACCGACATGAGTCCAGAAGAAGAACAGTAGAGCAACCCTTCTCTTTGCCTCATAACCCCAGAATGCAATCATAAAGAATCCTGGAATCAGCATAACCTCAAAGAAGACATAAAACTCTATCAGATTGGTTGCAAGTATAGAGCCCAGCATACCCATAGCCATGACAAGAAAAAGCGCATAGTAAACTCCGATCTGATTATTTACATAACTCTTCAATGATGACGATTCCACCATTGCGGTTGGTCCATCGCCGACTAGTTGCTTTTGAGTATGCATTTTTTCTTCATATTGCGCTGTAAGCTTTGCAATCATGTAGGGTCTTGAAAATATAGCTACTACCGTAGAAATAACATATATCATGATTGCAAATGGTGATGCCAGACCATCTAATACTAGTCCAAATTCTCCAAATTGTTGTGTCCATGGATAGTGCTCTTCATATGTACCGGATAATGATGCGAATACAATTAATGCAGTACAATAAGCTAATATTCCAAAACTGAACCATGTTACAGCGTTTGGTCCGAATTTCCTTCCAAGAAAATATGCTACTGGGGACAGTAACAACGGCAGAAAAATTGCCTGAAGTAGTACATACTGCATTATCCTTTCAAGCTCCTAAAGTCTTCGATATCAATATTCTTGTACATTCTATATGCCACAATAATTAACGCAAGCCCAACTGCAACTTCGGCTGCTGCAATTGCAATGGAAAAGAGAGCCAGTGTTTGGCCTTGGCTATTTGGAATGAATCTTGCAAATGCCACTAAATTTAGATTCGCAGAATTTATTATCATTTCTACTCCAAATAACATTCTGATGGCGTTTCGCTTTACTGCTAATCCATAAATTCCAATGGCCAGAAGGGCCACTGAAACTAGAACAAAATCAATCAGTCCGTTGGTCATTTGTCATATCCTCCCTTCTTGCCAAAGTCAGAGCACCAACCACTGATGCAGCCAAAACCAACGCCATAACGATAAGGGCTGGCGAATAGTACGTAAGAAAGTCTTCACCTATTTTCTTATAGTCTACGGATGAAGAGTTTGTTTCCATTGATTTCATACCAGAGCCAATAATTATCATACCAATACCAAGCATCAATACGAGCATGAGCCCTATTCCTGCGTATCTCCTTCGTTTATCCTCAATCTTGTTGAATATAAGCTCACGTCTTACTAACATAACAGTAAATAGAATCAGTACTGCAATAGAACCCACATAAACTGAGAGTTGAAACATTGCTACAAAAGGTGCGTCAAGTAGCAAGAAAAATCCAGCTATGCCAGATAATGTTATCATAAGTGCGATCGAACCATAAATCAGTGAGCGAATCTCAAGTGCCACTATAGCACTACCAATTGTTAAAACAGAAAGAGCAAGAAATACAGCGTCAACCATGTGTTGCACCCCTGTCATCGATTTTTATTTCTACATCCTGCGAGATCTTCGGCTTGACAGCAAGCTGAGCTGGGGTGTAAATCAAAGCAGATTTGGTAAAAGATGAGAGCTCGTAATCGTTTGTCATGTATAATGCATAGAACGGGCATGCATCAACGCATAGACCGCAGAATACGCACTTGCCATAATCTATCTGTGGCATTATTGCCTTTTTGTTTTGTTTCCATGTCTCATCTATCTTGACCATACCAATGGCTTCTGCTATACCTTCACATGCAACAGAACAAAGCTGACAACCTGTACAGTGCTCGTGATACAGTATATGTCTACCTCGCAGACCAGCTATTCCTACACCTGTCTCTGGATTAAATTGAAAGCCATCGCCTACAAATTTTAGCTTCTGTTCAGGATAGCGTAGAGTAAATCTTCTAATTGCAAGGTGTTTTATTCCTGAATTTAGCGCTCTTATGATTCCACCCGCAGTACTCATTGAATCAATCCTCCCGGTCCCAAGACACCTGCGTATAACAATCCAAGAGCTATAAAGATGTTAATGAAGGCTAAACCTATCAATTTGTACCAACCCGTATGCAGCAACATATCTATCCTAATTCTTGGAAACACACCACGTGGTAATAGAATCAAAAGTATCACTCCAACAGTTTTTATTACAAACCACAAGGTTCCGTTGAGCATGTTTTGATCAAAAAGAGGCAGACCGGCTATCTGTGCTGTTATAGGTCCTATGGTGATTCCATGTGTTATGATATCTGCCGGGAATGGAGGCCAAACCATAGGTCCGTTCCACCCACCAAGAAACAATACAGTAAACAGTCCAGCGAATGCATATAGTTTCAGATACGTCCCAAGCTGAATAAGGCCATACATCATACCTGAAAATTCAGTTAACCATCCTGCCACTATCTCACTTTCTGCTTCAGGAAGATCAAATGGTATTCTCTCAAGCTCCGCAAGTATACAAATGAAAAACACAATAGCGCTAATAGGTGCAAATACAATCCACCAGTAATGCTGTTGTGATTCAACAATTTGTGAAAGATTCAGCGTACCTGTTAGAATAACGATACTAAGTAAAGATAGAATCAATGGTATTTCAAATGCAATCATTTGGTGTAGTGCTCTCAGGCCACCAATGAATGTCCATTTGTTATTTGCAGCCCAAGCGGTAAGAACAGATATTATTGGAAAGAATCCTATGGTAGCAAAAACTGCAAGCAATCCTACGTTAGGATTTGCAACAACCCAACCACCAGGTGCAACTGGAATTAATGAAACAAGAGCCCCCGCGGTACCAACAAATAACAATGGTCCTATCCAGAAGATTGGTTTATCTGCCTTTGCTGGAATTATAATTTCCTTTGATATCAATTTCAATCCGTCGCCCATTAGCTGAAGTATGCCCTCTATTTTACCGCAGTAAAGTGGCCCAACTCGAAGCTGAATTTTAGCTAGGAATTTTCTCTCTACGAATATGGTAGCTGCCGCAATAAGTGCAGCAAATCCAAATCCTGGGAATGCAACTACATGAAAGAAGGTGGTATGAATTAGTGCTTTGATTATAGGTATTGTCTCTGATGGGTCTGCCATCCATGTCAAGGCCAGATACGGCGTCAGCAATTGACCATTAATGACTGGCAACTTGATGTAAAATAGTATGATAAAGACAAGTGGAAGCCCAGCAAGTGAGAATATCAGTAGAACCCAAAATATTATATCAAATAGTGAACCAATGAATCTGCTTAGTCTAAACTGTGGCGCAATTGTTGACATTTATCTATCTGCCTCCACAGGCCAATAATTGAGCCCCCAGTAAACAGATGGCATGTTTCCCAACAGTTCGCCTTTTAACAAGTATGGCATACAAATCAAATTTCTAAAGGAACCTACACTGATCTTAACTCTGTATGGTTCTGGCCTGTTGTTTGACACAATATAATATCCAAGCGAGCCCCTGCCAGATTCTACTCTTTTATACACTTCATCATTTCCACCTTTGGGGTTTGGTTTTAGTTTTGTGCGTACAGAACCTGATTTTGGCATCTTTCTTATTGCATCTCTAATTATTCTGCAACTTTCAAACATCTCAAGGTATGGAATGTAAGACCTTGCATAAGAGTCCCCTTCCTTTCTTACTACAGTTTCAAAATCCAAATTTTCATAGACATCGTATGGCTCCTTCTTTCGTATATCATAGTCCACGCCTGAAGCTCTCAGAACAGAACCAGTAGTGCCAAGCCTTATTGCGTCAGTTCTTGATAATATTCCAGTTCCTTCTGTTCTGCTTATTAGAATCGGGTTTTTGTAAAAAATAGATTGGTACTCTTTTAGTCTCTTTTCTAAATAGTCCACTTGTCTGAGGCATCTTTCTTCAAAGTTAGCAGGTAAATCATTTCTTACTCCCCCTGGCACAAGATATGCGTGAGTCACTCGTGCACCAGACATTGCCTCCAAAAGATCAATGAATAATTCACGATCTCCCGCTGGCCACATGAACATTGTAGAGTGTCCCAAAAATATGCCATAGATTGCGAGCCAGTAAAGTGTATAGATGCACCTATTGAGTTCAGATGCTATTACCCGAATGTATTTTGCTCTCTCCGGAACCTCGATTCCCAATAATTCTTCAACAGCTAGACAGTAAGGATACAAAATATTACACGAATCATGAATCACCGGTCTTTCCAAGTGCGGGATGTTTTGAATATAATTTCTATACTCTGCCATTTTTTCCTCACCACGATGAACATATCCTGGATCTGGATCACATGAAACGATATAATCCCCGTCCACCTTTATGATGAGTCGCATATGACCTGACCCTGGATGTTGTGGTCCAACATTGAGCGTCATTATTCTATCATCTACTTTTTCAAGTTGTATTCCCGGAGGTAGTTGTGTTGCCATCTTATCTTCCCTTTATCTTGAAATCTTTTCTAAATGGGGGAATGTCTGCCCAATCCTCTGGTAAAAGCAGTCTTCTATTATCGGGATGACCTTCAAAGTATACGCCGAACATTTCAAAACATTCTCTTTCATGAAATTCTACACTGTAAAAAACCTCTCTTAATGATGTCATTCGTGTACTGTCTTTTCCCGGATTTGGAATTTCCTCGCGCGGTACTCGAGTAGCAAGTGCTAGAACCTGAGTAACAAGTTTTTCGTCGGTGTAAGATCCCAAGTGATATACAACTTCAATTTCTTTTGAATCTGGATAATCTACGCCAGCAACTGATTCAGCGTGATCATATCCCAACTCATCACGAATAAAAAAGGCTACATCTAGGATATCTTCTTTTTTTGTAGAAATTCGGATTCTGCTTGGCCTTACATAGTCTATATTTACTTTTGAACCAAATTTTGAAGCAATTTTATCAGAAATAGATTTTTCAAATGGCGGAATTGGTTTGGGGCGAATGGGAGAGTCTGGAGAGAAATCTATTCCTTTATCTTCATAAAATTTTTTTGTTTCATCTTTTGATAGAGAATTGGCATCTTCAGGAGATGCATCCGCAGTCTTACTGGGTTGTCCGTCCTTTTCGTACTCTGAGCTCATTTTATGCGCCCTTCATCCGTTTAATTTTTTCTTGAAGCAACATACATCCTTGAATGAGAGTTTCTGGTCGAGGTGGACAGCCTGGCACATAGACGTCCACTGGAAGTACGCCGTCAATGCCTGGAAGCACGTTGTATGAATCAAAGTATAATCCGCCAGTAATTGCACATGCACCCATAGCTATTACGTACTTTGGATCGGGCATTTGATCATAAACCATTCTCAATCTAGGCGCCATCTTTCTTGTAATAGTTCCCATTACCACTATGAGATCACATTGTCGAAGAGAACCAAACGCCTCTATAATTCCAAATCGCTCTACATCATACCTAGGACTTGATGCAGCACCGAATTCCACACTACAACATGCAGTCTCAAGGTGTACTGGCCACAACGACCATATTCTACCCCAATTTATCGCGTAATCCAAAGGTTTTCCAATGGCCTTTACAAGTACTTCACCTAGTTTCCCAACTAGTACATTGGTTGCATGTGGTGCAGTTTCTTGATTAAAGAATTCCTTTAGCATATCTCTTCCCTGCCTTGAATTTGTTCAATATTTGATTTAAAAATTACCAAATGTTTTTCCTTCCTGCTTGATTCAAAGCGTATGCAAAAGCTGCAAACATTATCCCAAGAAAAGCTATAATTGGAAGGGTTGCCGTTTTTGGCAACCCAATGATACTACTACCCCACGCATATAGAAAAATCGACATTACATCAAAGACAACAAACATCAAGACATATGAATAATATTGCATCATGAAATGTGTACGTCCTTCTTCTTTTGGGACCTGACCTGATTCCATAGGAAGAAACTTCACTGGACTGCTAGTTTTTCTGGGAGCGATCATTCGAGAAAGAATCAAAGCCGGCCCTGTGGCTACAACTGCAAATCCAAACATTAGTAAAACTGGACTAAAACTACTCGCAGCTTCTCCTACCAAAGTAGCTAACAAGCCAATCGGAGAGTATAAAAAGCTATGCACATTCTGCGATCATTGTTTTAGTTTGAATGGAATTTTTTATCAACTTTCTATAAATTGATCAAAATCTCCAACATATTGACTAGTATGAAACTGGGAAAACCAAGTGCCAGAGTTCTTAAAAATGATTGATATACAGCCATGGTCAAACCCTACTCATGGTAAATGTTGGAGACAAAGCACCGTCTTTTACTTTGGTAGATACAGATCTTAAGATGCAAAGCTTAGACGACTTTAAAGGAAAGAAAGTGGTTCTTTCATTTTTTGTTGCTGCAAGTTCTCCAGTATGTACCAAGGAAATGTGCACTTTCAGAGATAATTGGAGTGAGATCTCAAAGCTTGGTGCCCAGGTAATTGGCATAAGTAATGATGGGCCATTTGCCAACAAGGCATTTTCAGAAACGCACCATCTCAATTTTCCAGTGCTTGGAGATTACAAAAGCCAAACGATCAGAGACTATGAAATACTAATGCCTGATTTGTTACATGTCAAAGGATATGATGCAGCTAAACGATCTGTCTTTATTGTAGACGAGAAAGGTATCATTACATACAAATGGGTTTCTGACAATCCTCTGATAGAACCGAACTACCAAGAGATAGTTGACTTCCTAAAAAGAGAATAATTTCTAGCTTTATTCATTGGTTTTACTACACATTATTCTATTTCTGCAAGAACATCATTTTTCGCAACTGAGGCTCCTTGTTTTATATTTAGAGATTTTACCACACCATCCTTATGTGATTTAATTGAAACTTGCATCTTCATGGATTCTAAGACACATACTACATCTCCTTTCTTTACGTTATCACCCTGCGATACATTTATTGAAACAATTCTTCCAGGAATTTGACTTTTCAAACTCATTTGCGAATCAGTAACTGACTCAATACCAGAATTTTTGTAAACTATTTTGTCCAAATCAGGGTGTTTGTTAAAGGTTAGTTTTACTCCATCCACTACTATTGTAATCTTTGATGTATTGTTTTCAAGATATTTTGCAATATGAAATGAATTATCAAGTATGAATTCAATTTTTTCATGGCTCATGTTTAGGATCTTTAGATCATGTTCATTATTTCTGATTTTTACAACAAATTCAGTATTTCCAAGAGATTTGACAATCACGCCATCTAAAGTTTCGTTAGTATTTTCAAGCTTGAACTTCATTTAATTCCTATCCAATTGTGCTTTCCAGTGAAGACTGTGTTCCTTATGTGATTTTATTTTATTTTTGAGAAATTCAGAGTGTATTAGTATAGCAGCTAGAGCAATCTCAGATTTTTGCGATACTTCTTTTTTGAGATCATCTCTCAACCTGTCAAGAATCTTGAATCTTTCTAGGAAGTCAGTTGATAGATCTCCTGAAATGAATTCTTTACTATCTAGTATAGTTCTATAGAGTGGAATTGCAGTTTCCACTCCTTCTATGTAAAAGTCAGAGAGCGAAGCTTTCATTCTTTGTCTTGCCTCCTCGAAGTTTTGTCCCCATGTAATGAGCTTTCCCATCAGCGAATCATAATACGGCGAAACAGTGCAACCAGGATACAGGTAAGTATCTACCCTGACTCCTGGACCTGATGGAATATTGACGTCGTAAATCCTTCCTGTGGATGGAGCAAAGTCAAGAAATGTATCTTCTGCATTTATTCTGCATTCTATCGCGTAGCCATTTACCACCAGATCTTTTTGTTTAAATGGTATTTCTTTTCCATTTGCAATATCAATTTGCAATTTTACAAGATCAAGTCCCGAAACAAATTCGGTAACTGGGTGTTCAACTTGAAGTCTGGCATTTATTTCTATGAAATAGAATGTGCCATCATCAAGTCTTAAAAATTCTGCAGTACCTGCATTATGATAATCTACAGCAACTGCAGCATTTACTGCTAGCTGACCTATTTCATCACGTGTCTTTTGATCAACCACTGGAGATGGAGACATCTCAATTAATTTCTGATGTCTCCTCTGGATAGAACATTCCCTTTCAAAAATATGTACGGTGTTTCCGTGTTTATCCCTAGCTAATTGAAATTCAATGTGTCTTATTTTTGGCAGAAACTTTTCAACAAAAAGTGCAGATTTGCCAAAGGCAGCTTTTGATTCACCGGATGCAAGTTCAAATGCCTGTTTGAGTTCTTTTTCATCATGTACAAGTCTAATTCCTCTTCCTCCTCCTCCAAATACGGATTTGAGCATAACAGGATATCCTATATCATGTGATATGTCAAGAGCCTTTTCTACCTCTTCAACAATTCCGGGACTGCCTGGAACGGTTGGTACTTTTGCTTTTGCCATTGCTGCTTTACACAGCATTTTGTCTCCACAAAGCCTCATCGATTTTCCAGAAGGTCCTATAAAGTTAAGTTTCTTTTTTTCACAGAGATCAGCAAAGTCAGCATTTTCTGAAAGGAATCCATATCCTGGATGGATGGCATCTGCACCATAGCTTAATGCTATCTCGACTATCTTTTCCATGTTAAGATAGCTCTGTGCTGGAGAGGGCGGACCTATATGATATGATTCTGATGCCATCTTAACGTGTTTTGAATTTACATCTTCGTCTGAATATACTGCAATTGATTTTATTCCTAGAGCGTTACATGTCTTGATTACACGGATAGCAATTTCGCCTCTGTTTGCAATGAGAATTTTTTCGATCATGTTCTAGTCAGAGATTTATGTTTCCGTGTTTACGTGGAATTCTTATCTCTCTTTTGTTTACAAGAGATTCTAAAGCACGAATAATGGCAGGTCTGGTTTCAGCAGGATCAATCACTGTATCAATAGTACCATACGATGCAGCAACATAGGGATTTGCAAATTTTTCAGTGAAATTATCAATAAGTTGTTTTTTCAAGGCTGCCGGATCATTTGCCGCCTCAATCTCCTTTCTATTCATAATTCTTACTGCCGCTTCTGAACCCAATACTGCAATTTGAGCTGTAGGCCACGCATAATTCATGTCTGTACCCAAATTCTTGCTGCCCATTGCAATGTAAGCACCTCCATAAGCTTTTCCAATTATAATAGTGATTTTGGGCACGGTAGCTTCACAATATGCATACAAGAGTTTACTTCCATGACGAATTATACCTCCATGCTCTTGCTGGGTTCCAGGCATGTATCCAGGGGTATCAACAAGAGTAACAATTGGAATATTGTAACAATCACAAAGTCTAACAAATCTTGATGCCTTGTTTGATGAATCAATATCTAGTGCACCAGCCAATACCATGGGCTGATTTGCTACAATTCCTACAGTTCTTCCATGCAACCTGCCAAATCCCACAATAACATTTGATGCGAATAGCTCGTGAATCTCAAAGAACTGATGGTTATCTACAATTGAATGTATGATTTCTTTCATATCATAAGGTTGCAATGGATTTTCAGGAACTATGTTTATCAAATTATTATCAAGTCTGTTTGGATCATCGCCAGTATTTACCACAGGTGGCTCTTCAGTACTGTTTTGAGGCATGTATGACAATATAGACCTGACAATGTCCATACATTGATATTCATTCTTGGCAACAAAGTGGGAAACACCACTAATTTTTCCGTGCGACATTGCGCCTCCAAGTTCATCAAATGAAACCTCTTCTCCAAGAACAGTCTTGACTACTTCTGGACCAGTTACGAACATGGTTGCAATCTTGTCTACCATTATAACAAAATCGGTCATGGCAGGAGAATAGACTGCTCCTCCAGCAGATGGACCTATACTACAAGTAATTTGAGGAACTACACCAGAGG